>NZ_JAAHFV010000358.1:0-6291 GCF_010672755.1 Moorena sp. SIO1F2 | reverse complement strand
TTCAGAAAAAATAGATATATATTAATTTTTAGGATAAAGTTGGTGTTATTTAAAAAAACAAAATGCATACACTATGATTGATTTTACTATCCATTTAATTAAAAAAATAGATCCAAAAAAGCTATAGAGCATCAGGTGTAAACTAATAGGGATTTATAGTAGTGGAAGTAAAGCTTAAGATATATTTTTGATCCCTGCTCCCTTTAAACCAAAATACTATGTCTTAAACTATACTTCCGTTGCTATAAATTTTATTATCGATCCAGTTGTGCAAAAGCCTTCAATGCATCTCCCAATCTCCCAATCAGCCCCGATTCATAATTTACATGGGTGAAAGCTTAATTATCAATACAATCTCAATCAAATAAATCCGGATTATTGTTCCTATTTTTAAAAAGAAATAAAGTAAAACTGAGTGCCCTGGTCTATACAGAAAATTTTGTTAAGGGTGGTTAGTGATTAGTAGTTAGTTGATTTTTTTTACTAACTACTAAATCCTAAAGTAATAACCACCCTCCAAGGAGGTAATTAATCCGATGTTACTAGAAGTTATCAGCACAAAAAACTGCCTATATTTGGTAAGTAAAGGCAGGTTTGGCGGATAAAAATTAATGCACCATAGACGATAGACAAATACCAGCTTCCCTTAAGGGTAAGGAGCATGCCATTGACTTTAAAGAGGTTTGAGAGTAATGTCCAAAAGTGCAATCGCATCTTTAACGTCTCCCTGAGCTGATTCTGTGGCGCAAATTAGCATCACTACCACATTTTTACCCAGCTGACGCGCCAAGATCACTCCACTGACTGGCTGAGTCTGACCACCTAGGGTTAAGCTACCTCTCCAAGGAAGGGGTGCATCTCAGTTTTGCAATTAGGCAAAAATTCCCGCGAAAATTCCCACACTTCCCACACTTCCCGCGCCCCCGCCCCGCGCCCCCGCCCCACACTTCCCACACTTCACATCTTTTTTACAAATATGAGATGCACCCCTTCTCCATCGGGTGAGGTACAAAGTTCTGGGTTTGTTCGCGTAGCGTGGCCCAAAGGCCAGGGAGTCGGAACCCACCCCTAACCCCTCCCAGGAGGGGAACGGGAGTCGGGAGTCGGGAGTCGGGAGTCGGGAGTACTGTTTGCGTCAATTCTTGTCCACTGTTCCCTGATCCGAAGTTCCCTGTTCCCGACTTCTGAAAGAAGTCTATACTTTGAAAAATTGGTATAACGTTACGGGTTATTGTCGCTCCCGCTTGGATTGATATAACGTATAAAACCAAAAAAAACGTAAGGATTCAGGTGTGGAGAGAAGGGATGAGGGAAGGAGGTTGGGTTAAATGACCCGATTGAGCCATAAGAGCTTGCTCGTTCGCGTAGCGTGACCAAAGGTCAAAAAATCCATCACCGACCGTTTTTGAAAACGGCAAGTTTGGACTGGTCGTGTAGTAAATTAGCGGTCTGCTCGAAACCTTAGAGAGAACGAGAGCCACCACGTTCCCTTACGCTTGGTGACTGCCAAACGTTTTGACCTCTCGGCGAGATTATTATCTGGTGGAACTTGGGGATGGTCTAAAAAATACCACCATTGGGAAGCCTTCTGTTTGAGGGAGCGCAGTAACTTACCTGCTTCGGCTCCTGCCACCGACCACCAGGTTTAATGAGTCAACTGTACCTGAGTTTTGAATCCCCTAACGCAGATGTTGGTACTCTGTCTCATCGCCATTTTCTGGCCAGAGGCGATAATGGCGAAAAGCTTCATCAATCAGACTCACGAGTGCTTCGACCATCGCTCGGTTGTGTAGTCCAGGCTGTTTGATTAACCTCAGAAAATGACGACGTAGATGGGCGTGCGCATTTCTGTTGAGCGCTGACTGGATAGCCATTATACACATTCAAGTCATCACTACTAAGAACACCCCTGTATTTACTGCCCAACTGAGATTCCAGTTCGGCACGTCCCCTGGTGTCAGCGGCCCGAAATAGACAAAAATCTCGATTGCTAAAGACCCAGAGCCATTCCTTAATTCCCTTTACAGGCCAAGGAGTTTCATCTACATGAATAGATGGTTGTTCTGTTTTTACCCATTCTGACAATTGCTCAACATGAGGTTTAATCGCCAGTTCAACCCGTTGATTGGTGTTCACTAAAGTCCCATTACCGATCTCTATCTTGCCCAGTTCCCATAACATCTCTTGTTGTTTTTTATAAGGGAGATGTCCATAATTCCCTAACCATCCCAGAAAAGCTTGTACCTTGACCCCCAAATCTTGTCCGGGTATCATCTCAACAGACCAAGAGGCTGATGTCACCGCACCACAGCCGCTACATTGACAATGGTAACGATGGTACTCAACTACCTCGATTGGTTTGTTCACCAGTTGGGCTACTTGTTGAGTGTCTACCAATATAGGTTGATCTAAAAATTCTCTTTGACCACACTGACTACACACAGACGGTTGCAAGATTTCGGTTCGGTCTATTCTGGAAAACCCTTTACGAGTTTTTCCCCGATGACCTGGTTGTCCTCCGGGTTTTCTCTTTTTGGCCTCAGTGGTGGGACAATCCTCCTTTTCTAGGGCTTTTTCGGATTTTTTCAGTAGATCAGTTGATGGGGGTTTCGAGGAAGTCTTACTATCGTGGGTCCCGACTAAGCTTTAATTTTTCAATTTCGAGCTGTAGTTCCTCAATCACTTTCTGTTGAGTCAATAGCATCTTTACCAGTTCCGCTTTTGACAACTGGCGCACGGCTTTCTCGAGTTAGCGGGAGAGGTGAGTGACTCATGTGTTTACTTTACCCTAGTTTGCTTCAAAGTCAATCCCGCAGACTTTCAAGAAGCTCCCTTCTTTGGCATTGTAGCAATGCCTGTGACCTGAATCCTTACAAAAAAACACAATTCAAGTCTACCGGATTTCACTTGAAAATTTGCTAATCTGTTGAGGTGCAAATATGCTAAAAAACGATCAGAGTGTCCAAGAGCTGTATTATTTTGTAATGTTGCTTTACCTTGAGCTCATTTTCCTGGGAATGCCATGACTAACTTGCCTGAGCCTGTGCCACCCAATCAGCCTGAACATAGTAACAACGGTACCGCCAAGAACTCAGCCAATGGTAATTCACCACCATCTCCTCCCCAAACTCAAGAGGAGCAACATTTATCTACCCTGCCGTTGTCAAACCTGCCCAATAAACCAACTATTGGATCAGTTAGTCCTGCTAATCGCTCCCTAAGCGTAATTATTCTCAGTGCGATCGCTATCATGATTTTTGGGGTAGTGATTGATAACCTCTGGATTGGGATATCCGGAGCTACTGTGGCGCTGCTGGTTTCATTGCCAGTGATTTTACCGGTTGTCAAACAATGGCTTACTGATTTGTTGCCACCCCAACAAAGAATCAAAGTTATTGCCTCGATCGGAGTGGTAGCAGCAATAAGTGGCTTACTGAACTTTCTTGGTGTTTACCAAAACATCAGCAATTGGTTAGTTCAGATTAAATGGGATGAATTTGGGTCATGGGCTGATTGGGTGGGTGCTTTGGGACAGATTTTGATTGCCGTCCTAGCAGTATTCATTGCTTGGCGACAATATGTCATTTCCAAAGACCTGACCATCCAGCAAAATATGATTACCCAGCAGCAAACCATTGATGCTTACTTTCAGGGAGTTTCAGATTTAGCCTTAGATGATCAGGGATTGCTAGAAGATTGGCCCCAGGAGAGGGCATTTTGCGAAGGAAGAACCGCTGCTATTCTCAGTAGTGTGGATGCCCATGGGAAAGCCAAAGTGCTCAGATTTTTGTCCCAAGCCCGTTTACTAACTCCCCTCAGACGGGATAATCATTTAGGACGCCCCATGTTGGATGGGTATGGAGGATACCAAGAAGACCGAGTTTATGGTATAAGGGTTATTGACCTGAATGTAATGTTAGCTGGATCAGACCTGAGTCATACAGATTTGCGTTGGACAGAACTCGGCGAAGCTAATATGGTCAGAGCGAATCTCAGCTTCTGTGACTTAGTGCAAGCGAATCTATCCCGCACTGTTTTATATGAAGCCAACCTCACTGGTGCTGACCTCAAGGGAGTCCGCCTATTCTATGGTTCAGTAGAAACTGCCAGTCCCCGCAGTCGTACCCATCCCCCTGACTATCGCACTGGAGTTTACACCGGTGCAGTAGTCGAAAATGTTAACTTCACCGGTGTCCAGCGGATGGATGAAAAGCAGCACTACTACAGCTGTGCTTGGTGCGGTGAAAAGTCAAGAAAAACAATCCCGGGTGGTTGTCAGGGAATTCCTAATAAATTAGGGCGCTAGAAGGTCGTCTGTCAGAATGCAGAATGTAGAATTAAGACTTTAGAATTCTACATTCTGCATTCTACATTCTTAATTCAAAAATGTTGAAGAACGATGAACCCAACCTATTCCCTGGTTATTCCTGTATATAACGAGGAAAACAGTATTTCAGAACTGTATCGACGCATTAGTACAGTAATGGATCAGTTAGGGGAGGTGGAGTTAATTCTAGTGAATGATGGCAGTTGCGATCGCTCTTTAGAGCTGATGCGAGACCTTCATCAAAAAGACCCAAGGGTATGTTACCTAAGTCTTTCCCGTAACTTTGGTCATCAAATTGCTGTCACTGCCGGTCTAAATTTTGTGCGGGGTCAAGGGATTATTGTCCTAGATGCTGATTTACAAGACCCACCAGAAATCATTCCAGTGCTAGTGGAAAAATGGCAGCAGGGTTATCAAATTGTTTATGCTCAGCGCACCCAGAGACGTCGTGAAAGTTGGTTAAAGCGCTTTCCGGCTTACCTATTTTATCGCTTACTGCGCCGTCTAGCCAATGTCGAGATTCCGTTAGATACAGGGGACTTTTGTTTAATGGATCGACGGGTGGTTGATGTACTCAATGCCATGCCAGAACGCAACCGTTACGTGCGGGGATTGCGTTCTTGGGTAGGGTTGCGGCAAACCTCTGTTTCCTATGTGCGTGACCCCCGGTTTGCTGGTGAGATCAAGTACACCATTCGTAAATCCCTAGCCCTAGCAGTAGATGCACTGGTTTCTTTTTCTAAAGTGCCATTGCGAATCGCTACTTATCTGGGATTATTAGCAACAGCGATAGCGCTATTGATGGCAGGGTTAGTGCTTTACTGGCGGATTTTTGAACCGAATTCTCCTGTGACTGGGTTTGCCACTATTATGATTGCAATTTTCTTTTTGGGAGCTGTGCAGTTAGTATCTATTGGTATTTTGGGGGAATATGTAGGACGGATTTATGAAGAAGTTAAAGGAAGACCATTGTATGTTTTATCAGAAGTGAGGGGGTTTGGGTCGGAAGGAGTATCAAAGTAAGGGATAAGCATTCAGCTATCAGCTTAAGCGCTACTTGAGATGCTACTTGAGGTGCTATCAGCCATCAGCATATGTTTAGGTTTTTTTGGCGTTGCTGAATCAAGGAATAAAAAGGAAATAAAAAGGAGTAGAGTGGGCATCCTGCCCGCCCGAAAATAATTAATAGGAGTAGAGTGGGCATCCTGCCCGCCGGAAAATAATTAATAGGAGTAGAGTGGGCATCCTGCCCGCCGGAAAATAATTAATAGGAGTAGAGTGGGCATCCTGCCCGCCGGAAAATAATTAATAGGAGTAGAGTGGGCATCCTGCCCGCCGGAAAATAATTAATAGGAGTAGAGTGGGCATCCTGCCCGCCGGAAAATAATTAATAGGAGTAGAGTGGGCATCCTGCCCGCCGGAAAATATATTGAAACTGGCAAGATGCCAGTTCCACGCAAGATGCCCGTTCCACCAATATGCCCATTCCACAAAACTATTAAAATCATTCCATTATTATTAAAATCATTCCATTATTAAGCAACGCCAGTTTTTTCTATACCTTTGGCGAAGATGCTATCTTTTTCTGTGAGAGCCAGCCTAAACCTAAAAGAGTAAGTCCTATAACCGTGCCAGGTTCGGGTACACTTGCTGGTGGTTCATCTTCCACAAGCCTAAAACTGGCTGTTTCTACGAATTCTCCATCTATATTGAACAAAGTAAAAAACTCTGGAAAACCCGGAGCCGGACTATTACCACCAGTAAAACTAAAATCTTCTGTACTCCAATGTAATTGCTCACCCTCTGCAAACCCTGTGAATATTGACCATACAGGCTCTATGGTTGAATCGGCCTTGGTATAGGTTCTATTGTTGAAAAAAAACTCAATCTCATCTACCGGATAAGTTAATTCGATCACGGGAACATCAGGATTACTAGCAAAAAATTCACTCCTGGTTTCATTG
>NZ_JAAHFV010000357.1:0-6302 GCF_010672755.1 Moorena sp. SIO1F2 | reverse complement strand
AATAATTGAAGTTAAAGTAACATCAGTATTTGTAGGTGGCAAATCTCTAGGAGGTTTGCCAACTAAACCAAATAGTAGCGCCATACTATAGCAAAATAGGCAACTGGTACCAAGAACGATGTAAAATCCTATAAGCTCAATCAAAGGGATTTTACCGGCAATAGCTGCCCAAAAATGCAATGGTAAGGCGAAACCAATTGCTAGATAAAGCAATGCTGGTACCCCCAGTAGTTTGCCACCTAGGATGCTCCGGCTTGACTGAGGTGTCAGGCGCAGAAAGTTCAGGGTGCCACGACTTTCTTCTTTGGAGAGGTCACTGATTAGCATATAGGTGCCAACCACCAACAAACTGAATATCCCGATAAGACTCAGGCAGACAAATACATTTTGCCACCATAGAGGCCAGTTAATCTCAGCTCCCAAGCTATATGGTAGCTCAAGTCCCAAATCGATCAGCATCACCAACTGACCAATCAAGGATATTGCCACTGTAATCAGGACATTCCGCTGTTTGAAACGGCCTTTGAGTTCTCGAAACACCTGGGGATTCAATTCCCCAAGTTGGTTAACTAAATTATTAAGTGCCATATCGCTATTAGTCTCCTTTTACTCGCCATGTGATGAGGCAGCTATGATCGAGCTATGATGCTTGCTGATGACCTAATTTAAGGAAAATTGTTTCTAAGTCTTCTTGAGAGCACTGGAATTCTGTCAAGGGAATCCCAGCATTAACCAGCGATCGCAATAGCTGTGCACAATCCTCTTGACCTCCTGAAAAATGAATCCGCATCCGACCTGGTTCTGGTAATATCTCCCAGTCTTCTACAAGGGGATTATTTTTCAATTCCCCTTTAACTACATCCAGCTGACCTAGGCTTGACAACAAAATTTGCTGGCGACCAAGACGCTGGTAAAACTCATCTAGGGGTGCGCTTTCTACCAGATACCCTAATTCCATGATGCCTACTGAGCTACACAGTTGGGCTAAATCACTCAAGACATGGGAGGAAATTAGAATGGTCATCCCCGCTTCTTGGAGAACCTTAATAATTTCCCGAAACTTCATTCTAGCAATGGGGTCAAGACCAGAGACTGGCTCATCCAGCAGCAGTAAAATCGGTTCATGAATGATAGTGCGAGCCAGGCTAAGGCGCTGTTTCATCCCCCGGGATAGGGTAGAAATCAAACTATTACGCTTGTTGGTTAATTCAATCAGTTCCAGAACATCGTATAAGCGTTGTCGGCGTTTTGAGCCTCTTAATTTATATAGACGTGCGAAGTAGTCTAGGTAGTCCCAAACCGTCAAATCTTCATAGAGGGGAAAATCATCAGGCAGATAGCCTAAACGCTGTTTTAGCCTAGGATTGCTTTGATCTCTTAGCAAACGCTGACCATTGATGTAAATCTCACCAGTGGTAGGTTCTTCCGCTGCAGCTAACATCCGGATCAGGGTGGTTTTCCCAGCACCATTCGGTCCAATTAAGCCGTAAACTTCGCCGCTTTCCACTTGCAAATCTACCTCATGCACAGCCACATGGCGGTCGAATTGCTTCGTTAGTCCACGGGTATCAATAGCCAGTTCTTTTACCATCAGAGTCTGGTTTTAGCTGTTTAATTTGCCTAAGAGTAAGGTCTTTCTAAGCCAATAAAGGACAAGACCAAAGCCTCCTCTTGGTGGGCGTTACCTAGCGCTTTCAAAAAGGGCGGGGTCGCACCACAAAGGGAAATTCATAGTTTCGCTTAACCCATTAAGAATTAAATTCGCTACGGGTCGCACCTGATGTTGGTTTTTTCTCCAGCCTAGCGCTTTCTTGTTGATCTATGGGTTGACCTAGGGCGGTTGAGCTTGGGTAGAATTATTTTAATTATTGATTTTTATCAGTTATCGCTAGCTTAGGGATTCGTTCCGGACTGTTACCTTGTTGCGAGGTCTGAGTCTATCAGTTACATCGGTGACATCCCTTAACCTATCCCTTGCCAGCTCTGCTGAACAAAAAATTACCCTGAGATACCGGCCAGATGCTATAGTATCGAACGCTATAACTTATACCCACGACACCTCATACTTGAGCATCGACCAAACTAACTATGACTTATTCCTACCGCATTACCCTGCTACCTGGTGACGGGATTGGCCCAGAAATCATGGCAGTAGCTGTAGATGTGTTGAACGTTGTTGGCAAGCGATTCGATATTAATTTTAAATTTACTGAAGCCCTAATTGGTGGCGTAGCTATTGATGCTACTAATGAACCCTTACCTACTGATACGCTAGAACTATGTCGCAATAGTGATGCCGTTTTACTCGCTGCCATTGGGGGTTACAAGTGGGATAATCTGCCGCGCCACCAACGACCAGAAACCGGATTGTTGGGATTAAGAGCAGGGTTAGGGTTGTTTGCTAATCTACGACCAGCGACAATATTCCCCCAACTGATTGATGCCTCGACCTTGAAACGAAACGTGGTAGAAGGGGTAGATATTATGGTGGTTAGAGAACTGACTGGTGGCATCTACTTTGGACAACCTAAAGGGATTTTTACTCAGGAAACTGGGGAGAAACGGGGAGTCAATACTATGGCTTACACCGAAGCTGAAATTGACCGCATTGCTAGATTAGGGTTTGAAACGGCTAAAAAACGCGGTGGTAAACTGTGTTCGGTGGATAAAGCTAATGTGTTGGATGTTTCCCAGTTGTGGCGCGATCGCATTACAACCCTAGCAGCGGAATATCCGGATGTGGAACTGTCTCACCTATACGTGGATAATGCTGCTATGCAATTGGTCAGAGCTCCGAAACAATTTGATACCATTGTTACAGGTAATATGTTCGGGGATATTTTATCCGATGCTGCTGCTATGCTTACCGGTAGTATTGGCATGTTACCCTCTGCCAGTTTAAGCGAATCTAGCCCTGGAGTCTTTGAACCCGTTCATGGCTCAGCTCCAGATATTGCTGGTCAAGATAAAGCGAATCCCCTAGCGATGGTACTCAGTGCTGCGATGATGTTACGTTATGGCTTAGACCAGCCTGAAGCAGCAGATTGCATTGAACAAGCAGTTGTCAAGGTTTTAGATAAAGGCGATCGCACAGGAGATATCATCTCAGAAGGCATGAATCTCTTAGGTTGTCGTGCTATGGGAGATTCCCTAATTGAGTGCTTAGAGCAATCTTGATGTTATCCCTTGATATTATCAATTGATTTTATCGTGTAAACCTGCGGTTACTTATAATAACTCAGGAAAATCTCTTGGTTTCACCTGGTTAATCAGTGCCCTCTTGTCGAAATACCCCCTTGCCGTGAGGGCGTGATTGCATTAAAGTCAAACTGAAATAATAGGGTAAAAAGTGTGGTGTATACATCACAGCAAAGACAAGAAAACTACCAAACTCGGATTGAGCTACCGAAGCTGATAGACCCTACGGTTTTGAGAGCAGCTAAGCATATCTACCGGGTTTACTACGAAGTTCATCCATACCAAGATGAACAGCCATCTGGTGTAGCCATTGACAGATATACCCTCAGAGGAAAGTTAATCTTTAGTCAGAGACCTATCCTTCTACCAACTGAATGCTTTGTGCCTTTGAGTCAACTAGAAGGAGACTTTTATTAATAAATATTAAGGAAATCGGTCATTGGTCTTACTTCTATGGTATAGAGCAATAGCAATTAGGAAGTGACACAGGATATGGTGGGAGTATCCGCTGCCTTGACAACGTTAATAGCTTTCGCAATAGTTTTCGCTATCGGTGCATCTATTGGCAGTTTTCTCAATGTAGTCGTTTACAGACTACCTGCTGGTTTATCCATCCTTTGGCCCCCCTCCCGCTGTCCCCATTGTCTACATAAGCTGGGAAAGCGAGAGAATGTTCCAGTAATGGGCTGGCTGTGCTTAAAAGGACGTTGCCGTCACTGTAATACCAAGATTTCCAGCCGCTATCCCCTAGTAGAGGCCATAACCGGTGTACTGTTTTTACTCGTTTTCTGGATGTATGGTTGGGGTTGGCAAACCGTAGGGTATTGGGCGTTTTTGAGCTGGCTGTTGACTCTAGCTCTGATTGATATCGATACTATGACCCTACCGAATTCCCTAACTCAGTCTGGATTAGTGGCTGGTTTAGTATTTCAAGGAACTACTGGTTTTTTGCAGGGGTCTCAACCCATAGCAATAATTCCTCAATTAATGATTGGGGTGGTAGGTGCAGTGCTAGGGATTTGGTTGTTTGACCTGATTGCTTTTGGGGGTTCGATTGCCTTTGGTCAATCCGCTATGGGGGGAGGAGATGCTAAACTAGCGGCGATGATGGGAGCTTGGTTAGGGTGGAAGTATTTGCTCTTGGCTAGTTTCATCGCTTGTGGTGTAGGGGCGTTTGCTGGTGGCGCAGCCATTGCCCTGGGTTGGATGAATCGCAAACAGCCAATGCCATTTGGTCCTTTTCTAGCCTTGGGAGCAGGATTGACCCTACTTTGGGGTAAATTAATAGTGTCCACTTACCTAGAACTATTTTTCCCATTTAGCTAAACATTATCGGTTGAAGAATGCTCCATCTAGGTTTTAGGTTTTAGGGAGTAGGGAGTAGGGAGTAGGGAAGTCAGAAAAGGGATCCCCCCTAACCCCCCTTAATAAGGGGGGAACGGAAGTGGGAAAAAATCCTTTGTACCTCATTGCTATGAGAAACACTATATAACAGTAAACCTATAACAGTAAACCTATAACAGTAAACCTATAACAGTAAACCTATAACAGTTAATTTACTATCTTAATCTTAACTATAAATAACTATCAATTATAAAGCATAACCTACAAATATAAATAGAACTATATAGCGTTAATTATAATTATTATGAGGTAAATTATATGAGGTAAATTAAATTTTAATCAACGCCACTCCCGACTCCTGACTCCCTAAAACCTAAGACGAAAGTCCCTCACCCACTTGATAAATGCTATATAGATAGATGAAATTGAACGGCTCTGAAAAATCTTTGGAATCCTATTGGTATAGCAATCCGTGTAGGAATTATGATAATTATTGATCCGAAGTTCCCAGATCCGCTGTTCCCTGTTCCCTTTGCTATATTAGCCTGTGTCTTGGATAACAATCAGAACTACCAATCTTCGCTGGGAAGCCGAGCTGATGCAGCAGGTGCTAGCCGCTCATGATATTCCAAGTCGGATTATTGATATTGGGATCATGTCTTATTTAGGTGCAGGTAGTCCTGCGGCTTTACAAGTTCGCTCACCAGATCAATGGACAGCCTTACTGTTGTTGAGTTCCCCAGAAGAAGAGCAGGCAGGACAATCATAAATATAAAATTATAGCTAAAAAAATTTAGATAATACGTTAACAGGATAAGAAATTTTTATGTCTCTATTCGATTGGTTTGCAAATAGACGAAAAATTGAACCAACCCCTAAACAACCTCAAGAACGGGAGATTGCTGATGGGCTATGGAAAAAGTGTGAAGCTTGCGGAGTTCTATCCTACGCCAGAGACCTGCAAGCTAATCAAATGGTTTGCAGTGAATGTGGCCATCACATGCGAGTCCCTAGTGACGAGCGGATCCGCCAGCTGATTGACCATCAGACCTGGATATCACTGGATGAACACCTACATCCGACGGATCCCCTGAAGTTTTGCGATCGCAAATCCTATAGTGATCGTTTGCGAGACAGCCAAGAAAAAACTAAGCTCACAGATGCCGTACAAACTGGCACCGGTCAACTAGAGAATTTGCCCATTGCTTTGGGAGTAATGGACTTCCGGTTCATGGGCGGTAGTATGGGTTCGGTAGTTGGGGAAAAACTGACTCGTTTGATAGAAGAAGCAACCAAGCGACAGCTACCGGTTGTAATTGTTTGTGCATCTGGTGGAGCCAGAATGCAGGAAGGGATGTTAAGCCTGATGCAAATGGCCAAAATCTCTGGTGCCTTGGAACGCCATCGTCAAGCCAGACTACTCTACATTCCAGTTCTTACTCATCCTACCACCGGTGGGGTGACTGCCAGTTTTGCCATGTTAGGGGATATTATCATAGCGGAACCGAAGGCATTAATTGGATTTGCTGGACGACGAGTGATTGAGCAGACCCTCAGAGAAAAGCTACCGGATAATTTCCAGACCTCTGAATATCTGCTAGACCACGGCTTCGTTGATGCCATTGTACCTCGCACCCAGTTGAAAAAAACCCTAGCCCAGCTGATTCGCCTCCATCAACCCCAGGCTACTATACCGGTAGCGGTTTCCCTGCCAAAAGCAGTAGGGATTAGGGAGCAGGGAGTAGGGAGTAGGGAGTAGA
>NZ_JAAHFV010000356.1:0-6305 GCF_010672755.1 Moorena sp. SIO1F2 | reverse complement strand
AAAAAGTCGGCAAGACCTGGCACAGGCTAATGCTCAACTGCGTGACTATGCCCTTCGGATTGAAGATATTGCTACGCTGCAAGAACGTAACCGTATTGCTCGGGAAATTCATGACTCCTTAGGACATTCTTTAACTGTATTCAATTTACACTTGGAAGCGGCTTTAAGACTATTACAATCTGACCCTGCTGAAGCCAAAGAATTTATCTTAGAAGCGAAACAACTCGGGAAAACTGCTCTGAAGGATGTACGTCAATCCGTTGCTTCCTTGCGTTTAAATCCGTTACAAGAGCAATCTCTAGAAAATGCGATCGCATCCCTAATCGACGACTTCCAAAAGTCCACAGCTATCTCACCTACATACCATCTTAACCTAAAGCGTTCAATCCCTGGCGACATCAAAATCGCAGTTTACCGTATTGTCCAAGAAGGGTTGACAAATATCTTTAAATATGCTAAACCTACTGAAGTAGACATCCAAATTAAGACAGCAACAGATTTACAATTAATTATTAAAGACAATGGCATTGGATTTTCCCTAAACCAGAACACAAGCGGTTTTGGTTTACAAGGAATGCGAGAACGCACCCAAGCCTTAGGAGGAACCTTTAAAATTGAAACAGCACCAGGAGCTGGCTGCAAAATTATCGCTCATTTTCCTTTACCAAAGGTTTAAGCTATAGCGTTTGCAGTTGAGATGTAACCATATCGCAAAGGGAACAGGGAACAGGGGAAAGAGTCCTGATTTTTATTTAAAAATCAAAAAATATCATACAGGTTTACCTCTCAATTACAAACGCTATATCTAGCAATTATAGATGAATTTTGATAATTTTTTACCTACTCCCTACTCCCTACTCCCTACTCCCTACTCCCTACTCCCTAAAAATAAGTACCTCACAGAATTGACAACTACTATATAAGTATTCATCCTTGATGATTCGTATTTTACTAGTAGATGACCAGAGTCTAATTCGGCGTGGATTAAAAGCCTTGCTGAAGTTAGAAGAAGACTTACAGGTAGTCGGTGAAGCCGAGAATGGACAAACGGCAATTAGTTTGGTAAAAACTTTACAGCCAGATGTTATACTAATGGATATTCGGATGCCTGTGATGGATGGCGTGGCTGCAACTCGGGAAATTTGTCAGCAATTCCCAGATACAAAGGTATTAGTACTAACTACTTTTGATGATGACCAGTACGTTACCCAAGCCATACAGTGCGGAGCAGCCGGATATTTGCTGAAGGATACCCCTCCCGAAGAATTAGCCCAGTCAATTCGAGCTGTCCAAAAAGGTTATACTCAGTTAGGCCCTGGTATAGGCAAAAAAGTCGCTACTCAAATGCGAGACCCAACTCCGAGTCCACCTCCGGGTTGGGAGGAACTAACTCCCAGAGAGCAGGAAATTTTACGACTAATTGCTACCGGTGCTAGCAACCGAGAGATTGCTCAGACGTTGTATATTTCTGAAAAGACAGTGAAAAACCACGTTACTCATATTTTGAGTCGGTTGAATGTACGCGATCGCACTCAAGCAGCCATTTTAGCAAACTCTATGTTGGGGTATTTTAGTGATAATTGATTATTGAGCTAGCATTTGTAAGCAGTCAGCCGTCAGCTGTCAGCTGTCAGCTTTATGAATTCCTGACAGCAGACCTAACAGAGATTAAACGAATGCTTACCTGTTTTATTCAAAAGCTCGCACCTAAAGTAGCACTTATAAATATCTCATGAACAATCTTGCTGATTTCTGATAACATCAAAAATAGGAGATATTTATTATTACTGCTCCCCACTCCCTACTCCCTAATCCCTACTCCCTTTGCTATATATGAGTTCCTATTCTCAATCTGAAACTTTGATAATTGCCTACTTTTTTGGCGCTCTTCTCGCTATCACCGTTATGGTTTACTTGCTCAGAGGTTTTGGTATTCTTACCTTTATTCCTGGTGGTATCCTGTGGCTACTGATCTTGTTATCGATTGGTACAGGACTAGTTTACGGGGTTCAGAAAACTCGACGTTATTAGGGGAATAGGGAGTAGGGAGTAGGGAGTAGGGAGTAGGGGTAATAAAATTGACTGTAGCTTAGCTATCAGCATTTCGGGTATCAGCGTTTTGAGAGTTTTCCGTGAATACTCATGTACTAGCGACTTTCAGTTGATATGATCTCACGATAATTACCCTTAATAAAAATTTCCCCATCTCCCCATCTCCCTATCTCCCCACACCTCCCAGCCTCCCTACCCTCCCCGCGCCTCCTTAATTATGGGTATTCAACCAGACTTGAGATAAGTCTAAATATCGGTAAGGATTGACCCTAGTACGGCACGACGGAAATAAAGATACTGTAAGCATTCAGCGGTCAGCCGTGAGCCAAAGGCTCACGCTTCGCGAACAGCCGTCAGCTTTCTGTGGTCAGCCGTCAGCTTATTTTATTCAAAAACTGTTCCCCTAGCGTGGCCAAGAGCTTACCGTGGCCATAGGCCAAGGCCAAGCGTGTGCGTAGCGCATAACCTGAGAGCTAAGAGCTGATAGCTGAATGCTGATAGCTGAATGCTTACAAGATACTATTGAAAAAAGCGAAAGGCTTATATAATAATAATTCTGCTCAGGGCTGATAGTTGAGGGTCCAGGGCCCGTCCGCTGAGGGCTGAAAGTAGAATTTATTGCGAAAATCCTTGACTACTAAGTGGTTATAGGGAATAGATTTAGGTTAATCTTGAACAAAAGTGAGGTAAAGACAATCAACATGGAAGCTATTGAACTGGAAGTCAGCCAACTAAAATTTTTACTGAAGCTACTGAGCAAACCGGATTATCGGGCATTGATTACCGAAGCGAAACCCAATTCTAAAACCTCAGCGGGGGAACGAGATCGAATTTGTCGGGAGTTATGCGATCGCAATTTGATTGACTCTAATCAAGAAATCACCAAAATTCAGATCACTGATGCAGGCAAGGAACTCCTCAACCAAGATCAGGCTGAAGTACCAATGAGCACGAAAGAACGCAAAATTATCAAAGCCTGTGAAACAGAACCGACTACTCCCGCCAAAACAAACGTTAAGCCTGCTAAGACCCGCAAGGAAATCATGGAAGGTTTGATAGAACGGGGTTATATCACAGTAGCAGAAACTAAATTCAAAGATGTCTGGATTACTGAAACCGGTATTGAGTACCTATTAAATAATTATAAACCCGTTGGTCGTGGCAATATCAATCTGTCTAAAACCATGTTAGCGGATTACATCGATTTCCTGCGGAAACAGCTGCCAAACTCAACCAGTACAATCTCAGAATCAGATGGAAATTCGACTGCCGCTCTAGTCAATCCCCCTAATCATGAAGAAATATTACAAATTATCAAGAATTTAGACCAGGAACTGGGTACGGAAAACTATTTGCCACTGTTTCATTTGCGCCAAAAGTTACAACCGCCTTTGTCTCGGGAACAATTAGATAAAGCACTGTATAGCTTGCAAGCAGAGGATAAAATTGATATGAGTGCTTTGCAAGAAGCTAACATGTATACAGAGGAACAAATTGAAGCTGGTATTCCTCAAAATACCGGGGCTAGGCTATTTTTCATTATGGTGCAGTAAATTATGATACTAAAGATAGGATAATTGATAGTATCATACAATAACCTGAGGCTGCCTTTTTGTTAATCCTCTATCCTTGTCCACTCTATAGAAGATGGAATTAAAGAGATGGCAACGATCCAGGAAATAATTAAACAAGCCCTAAATCCCTTTGACCCCGTGACCTTTGCTACGGGTAATTTTTGGGAAGATCCAGAAAATTCAGCCCTTAAGGATGTCGAATCGATTCATCAACATGAAATTAATCAGATAACCACCACCCTCAGTGCGGTGACTCAAGACCATCGACCCCGCACTATCTTACTGGCTGGTGATTCGGGTTCGGGGAAAAGTTATCTATTAAAACGGCTCAAACAGCAGCTCAATCAACAAGCATTCTTTGCTTATATCGGTCCTTGGGCAAATAGCGATCGCATCTGGCGCTATATCCTTAGGGAAACTGTTGACAGTATGCTAAAAGTCCCAGAAGGAGAACAAGAGTCTCAGTTGCTGCTGTGGCTAAAGAGTCTCCCGGCCTTTAAAAAAACCGGTTGGCTGCTGAATGAGCGAAAACGGTTTATTGCTGACCTCAGAGCTAGCTATCCAGGGGGAATTCATAGAGATAAAGAATTTTTTGGAGTGCTCTATGACCTCACTAATCCAGAACTGTATCACCTAGCTTATCAATGGTTAAGGGGAGAAGATTTAGATGAAGAGGACCTGAAAACCCTTGGGGTCAGAGGGTCTATAGATAACGAAGACGATGCTCAGAACATCTTAATCAACTTCGGGAGAATTTCGTCATCCACCAAGCCGATTGTGCTGTGTTTTGATCAATTGGATAATATTCCTCGTTTGCCCGATGGTTCTCTGGATCTACAAGCGCTGTTTAATGTCAACTCTACCCTTAATACTCGCTTTCCCAATAACTTGTTGATTATTATTAGCATAGTCACTAATACCTGGAGAAGGAATCATAAAAAAATTCAACAGGCTGATATCGCTAGACTTAATCCTAAAATTAGGCTCAAAAACATTACCCTAGAGCAAGCCGAATCGCTCTGGGCAAGCCGACTCTATCCGTTACATCAGCAAGCTGAACCAAAATCCACCTCACCGATTTACCCTTTAACTCGGCAAGACTTAGAACAAGAATTTCCTGGTGGCAAAACCACTCCCCGCCAGACCTTGAAACTAGGAAATCAGCTAATTCAAAGGTATAAAACTCAGGTAGTTAACTCAGAGTTATCAAGGATTGACTTAATTAGTGAGGATACCGAGGGAGTTAAGATTTCAGAGCCATCAACGATTGACTTAATTAGTGAGGATATCGAGAGAGTTAGCATTTCAGAGCAATCAAAAACTGAGTCAACTACTAAAAAGGATACCGCTGGCGAATCAATACCAATAGAAGACAAACGCCTAGCCTCATTTAAATTAAAGTGGCAGAAAGAATTTCAAAAGACTGAGCAGCAAATTACCAGAATCCAAGATATTGATGAATCGGAATTGATTGGGATGTTACGAGAGGCATTAGAAGCTCTGGAGGTTAGGGGGATTAAACCAAAATTTTTGTCCAGTAGCAAAACCTTTGCCAGTTATTCCCTAAGTTACCAGCTGCCATCACCTCAAGGACGGATCGGAGTAGTCTGGGGAGAAACTAGTAATGGTCGCAGTTTCTATCATCTGATGAATGCCTGTGATAACGCTATAAAAAGCAATCGCTGCCAAACCTTATACCTAATTCGCCATACAAAAATTAGCATAAAACGTGATACTAAAGGGTACAAGCTCTACAGCCAACTATTTAATGGTTATGACCATCATCACCTCAAATTAGACGATATCTCCTCTGTCCATTACTTAGCCACTTATCATACCTTAGTTAATGGGGCTTGTTCCCAAGACTTAGTTCTTGCTGATAAAACAATAACACTGGAAGAGTTAAAGGATCTAATCCGAAAATCGGGAATTTTGCAGGATTGTCCTTTACTAAAGGATTTGAATATTTTTTCGATAGCAGATAATAAAGTCCCCCTTAATCCGGTTAAAGAATTTGTGTTAAATGTGCTCAAACAAGACCAATTAATTGGTCTTAAGGTTTTAATTGAAACTACTCACCGTCAATTTAATCGGCTCAAAGAAATAGAAATTAAACAACAGATTAAGGAACTTTGTCAGGAAAATGAACTAAAACTTATCCCTGTGGATGGTTCCCCAGAAACACAATCAGTATATTTGGTACCTTGAGTTTAAGCATAAGCGCTACGCGCACGCTACGCGAACAGCAATCAGCAATCAGGCCAATTCAAGTAGGGTGGGCAAAGTAATATAATCTAGAATGCTCAAAACAAGCAAACTGTTTTTGCCCACCCTACAAGCTAATGAACTACATCACAGTAGGGTGGGCAAAGTAATATAATCTAGAATGCTCAAAACAAGCAAACTGTTTTTGCCCACCCTACAAGCTACAAGCTCTGTTCCCTGTTCCCTGTTCCCTGTTCCCTGTTCCCTAAAACCCAAGAATTTGTACCTAACCCGATTGAAAACTGCTGTATCATTCTACCATAGCAAAAATTCGGATAACAAGCGCCAATGTACCTGAATCAACCGGCTCAGCTTCGAGAGTTAATCCTTAATTTATCAGCAGCCAAAATTCTGTGGTTAGATACAGAAGTGGCTGACTGGAATACCCCTAATCCGATTATCTCTGATTCAGGA
>NZ_JAAHFV010000355.1:0-6312 GCF_010672755.1 Moorena sp. SIO1F2 | reverse complement strand
TTTAACCCTTTTATGCATAGCCGACTAACCATAAAGGCTCCACTATCTAAGGTTTCGTCTCTCGGCAGTCCGTTCTTAAAGCCCAGCGCCTCCTAAGGGATGCCCGGATTGGCTGGGAAGCCTACACTGAACCCAACGGGTCAGTGTAGGAGCTGTCACCAAATTGACAGCTATTTCAGCGGGCAGGTTGTAGATTATCACATGGAAGGTCAACGTTTAAGCTTTAACCAAACCACCTTTAACGAAACCACCTCTAACCCTAAATGAACCTGCCACCTAATCCAGAATTGTCTCTCTACCAGCTGGTTTTAGAAACTCTTGCCTGTCCCGAGTCTCTGACAATCACTCCTGTCACCCTGAAATCCCTAGTCAGAGCAACCTTTGACCTGCTAATTGAGCAAAACATCTCAGCCACAATTTGGGTCAAGCCACAGGGTGAGGGCTGGCACAGAGAAATACAACGGTATCAACAACAAGTTGATGTACCAAAAAAAATTTATCTGTGCCACTGTTTAGGAGATAACTCGGAAGAGGTAGTTAACCTGAACAGAGATTCTCAACTGTTTTCCCTACCATTGGAGACTGAAACTCAAATAAAACAAGAGTATTTCTTACTTATTCTCTGTAAGAACTATAGTAGTTTAATTGTGGCTTGCCAGCCTGAGCTATCGGAATCAGAAAATTTAGCTGATAGTGAACTCAGTCAAACATTATTAGCTGTTTTTACCCTTGAGCAATCAGTAATTCGGCAGTTCTTAGAGGGGTTAAGCAAAGTTATTGGAACCACTACAGCAAAGCAACGCAGCCATTGGGAAACCCTTTTACCTGCCCCTCAAAGCTATAATCATACACTACTAACCCAGTTGTTGGTTAAACAAGTACAACGTACAGAAGAAATTGTTCAGGATACCCTGGCAACACAGCCAATCGGGGAGACTAACCCATCTCCCCCATCCCTGCCAGGGGTTACTGATCCGGTTGTGGTAGGGAAGAATTCCTTATCAAGGGTCGAGCCTTATATGAGTAATGAGATACTTCAGCGAGTGGCTCAGGAATTACGAACACCGATAACGAACATGAAAACTGCCCTGAAGCTGCTGGATGCCTCACACATGAAGCTCGCCCAACGCCAACGCTATATTGGGCTTCTTTATAAAGAATGCGATCGCTTAAATTCCTTAGTGGCTGGATTACTAGAACTGGTTCAGCTAGAGGGTGACCCCCAAACTGATCAAACTTGGCCGTTGCAGCTAGCAGAGATTGTTCCTGGTATTGTCAGCACCTATCAACCCCTTGCCCAAGAAAAAGGCATCCAGCTCGGCTACACCATTCCTGCCAATCTCCCCTCAGTCTTGTTTTCAGAGGTTGGCTTGAGGCATATCGTGATTAATCTATTGCACAACAGTTTAAAGTTTACTCCCGCTGGCGGTAAGGTTAGAGTACAGGCAACTCGTAAGGGCAAGTATGTTCAGCTAATATTTAGTGATACAGGTATTGGCATTGCTGAAAGTGACATACCTAAGATTTTTGACAGTTTTTATCGGGGTAGGTCAACACCTAGGGAAGACCTTGGTGCAGGGATAGGTTTAACCATTGTGCAACAGTTATTACAACGGGGCGGTGGTTCGATTTCAGTAGTTAGTCGATTCGGGCAAGGCTCCCAATTTAAAGTCTTGCTACCAATTGCCTCTGAAACCTAAAAAATCCTCAAGGTAATGGTCAACCAATCCCAGGGAGGGGTGTCTTAGCCAGGTCAGCTAACGGTAAAAATACTGTCATCACCTCACCCTGTTGGGGACGTTGCTTAACAATTAGTTTACCCCCCAACGCCTGGAATAGATTTTTGGTCACATTCAAATTCAAACTGATACTACCGGTTTCTGGCTGGAAAGTCAGCAGCTGACCAAGGGACTTCAATGTCGGGCAATGGTTGTCAGCAATTGTTTCCCGATTAATCTGAGACTGGAATTGTAACTTCAGCTGGTTTCCAGCAGGTGTAACCTGTAACTGGATATGACCCCCTGTTGGAATAGACCGGGTGAAATTTTCCATCAAGCCAGTTAGTACCTGATCTAACAAGGCGGGATGGCTGACCACTGTTGGCAACTGTTGCGGTAAGACTACATCTAGGGTTAAATTACGCCGCTGTGCTTGTTTTTGCCAGCGGGGGATGCTGTTGTGAAAAACCCGAGCCAGAGATATACAGGTCAGGCTAACAGGGGTTTGCTTGGCTGCTGTGGTTTCTAATTCTACTGCCCGGAAAATCAACTCCATGCGGTTGATTTGTTCGCTACACTCATGGTCAATAATTTCTATACGCCGCATGACTTCTGGAGGCAAGTCACGACGTCTAAGCAGTAGTTTAGTCAGGGTGTGAATTGTAGTTAGGGGTGTCCGGATTTCATGGGTCAAAGCTCGGAGCAGCTCAACGTCAGGTGTAGCTTCAGAATTTTCTTTTGGGTGAACAGCAGAGATTCTAGGAAAGCCTCGCGCTTCATTTTTCACCAATCGTTGCCAGTTAGGCTCGCTTCCTTTCTGTTTCTTGGCAAAGGGTGTACTAGAAGACCCATTTTGTGAGTGACTACCAGTTTTGACCGTATCCCTCTGATGCTGAGGTTGTCTTGGCTGAACCATTGTTGACTCGGATATTGTAACCGGTATAGTATGGCTCAGTGCTACTGAAGGCAGTTCTGGTAAATTCTTCAGAAGCCCACGACCAAAGTTCATTACAATGCGGTAATCGGGGGGCTTTGGCACAAATTTTTCGATTAAAGCTTCCAACTGCCTCAGATGATGAGAACTGCTCAGTAATAGTCTACGGCGCAGTGATGCCCAAACACGTTGGATATCTTCTGGATCAAAGGAGAATTGAAAGCCTGGAATGCCAAAGTGGTCTTCCCCAGAGACCATGACTAAGCTAAAGTCTTTGGTAAAAACTAAACAAAACTGCTCGTTAGCTAAGGGGTCTCCTGGAAACAGGGGTAACCTGTAGGTCGTATTTTCTACAAATGGAGTAGTCTCAGGTTGAGCTGGAGGTAGCTGGAAGGGCATAAAAGCCCAGGGATTAAAGGCGTTGTTCGTAAAAATCCCAGTCTCGAAACTTGCCAGTAGCTCTGGATCACTTAAGACTGGAGCAGGACCAGCTAGAATTAATCCTTGCTTCGACGAGTGTTCGGGATTATGGCTTGTTGTTGATCGGTTGCCTGAAACCCCTGGCAACAGCAACTGTTCCAAGGTAGCGATCGCACTTTGCCATTCCCGTTGAGCTTTAGCTGCTGCTGCCCGATGCTTGGGGCTAACACCTTCTCTTGTCCTGTGACTACTAGCACCTACTGAACAAGTGTCAATCACAGTGGCTTGCTCTACTGAAACAGCAACCTTGTCATCGCTTTCAATTAATTCCTGTTGGGATAAAATTTGACTTATACTTGGTAATAACCACCTTGGCACCACAATCCACCCCCGATGCACAGCTAGTGCAGTAATTCAAACTATCAACTCCTTTGATAAAGATGGTAATGTGATTGCTGATAGTTTAAGGATCGTAGAACCGAACTTCTACGTAGCAATTCCCGTTAACCTAGGCATTGGCAAGAAGGAGCTTAAACAGGAATTAACAGTTTTAATCAAGAATATCAAATTTTTCTGGCAAACAAGATAGACTACCTTCCTGCCTCTGTTTTGGTAAGCTAATAGCTAGCGGCTAACAGCTAGCAGCTAAAAGTTGGGGCAATTAATCAAAATATGGCAAAGATCGAGACCAGAACCGAACCCATGGTGATCAACATGGGTCCCCACCATCCCTCCATGCACGGCGTTCTCCGCTTAATTGTCACCCTGGATGGGGAGGATGTGATAGATTGTGAGCCGGTAATTGGCTACCTGCATCGAGGCATGGAGAAAATTGCCGAGAATCGCACTAACATCATGTATGTCCCGTACGTAAGCCGATGGGACTATGCAGCAGGGATGTTCAACGAGGCAATTACAGTCAATGCCCCAGAGAAATTAGCAGATATTCCGGTACCCAAACGTGCCAGCTACATCCGTGTGATCATGCTGGAGTTGAATCGGATTGCCAATCACCTGCTGTGGCTTGGACCATTCCTAGCAGATGTAGGTGCCCAAACCCCATTCTTCTATATCTTCCGGGAAAGGGAGATGATTTATGACCTATGGGAAGCTGCCACTGGACAACGGTTAATTAACAACAACTACTTCCGTATTGGTGGAGTTGCGGTTGACCTACCCTATGGATGGATAGATAAGTGCGAAGACTTCTGTGACTACTTTGACCCTAAAGTTGATGAGTACGAACGGTTAATCACCAACAACCCTATCTTCCGCCGTCGAGTTGAAGGTATCGGTACCATTAGTCGGGATGAAGCCATTAACTGGGGACTTTCTGGCCCAATGCTACGAGGTTCTGGAGTCAAGTGGGACTTACGCAAAGTTGACCACTACGAATGCTACGACGACTTCGATTGGGAAGTACACTGGGAAACCGGGGGTGATTGTTTTGCCCGGTATGTGGTGCGGATTAGGGAAATGCGGGAGTCAGTTAAGATTATCCGTCAAGCCTTAAAAGGACTTCCTGGTGGTCCTTACGAAAACCTAGAAGCCAAGAGGATGGCAGAGGGCCGCAAATCCCAGTGGAACGACTTCGATTATCAGTTCATGGGCAAGAAAATTGCCCCTACCTTCAAGATTCCCAAGGGCGAACACTATGTCCGTCTTGAGTCTGGTAAAGGAGAACTAGGAATTTTCATTATTGGTGATGATAATGTCTTTCCTTGGCGTTGGAAGATTCGTCCAGCCGATTTCAATAACTTACAGATTCTGCCCCATATCCTCACAGGAGTCAAAGTTGCCGATATTATGGCGATTCTCGGTAGTATTGACATCATTATGGGGTCAGTAGACCGTTAAAGTAGCTTAATGCTTTTAGGTAATAGGCTCAATGGCTCTAGGTTTTAGAGTAAGCGGGTTTTGGCAACGTTGATTAGCTCCGCCTCAAGTACGGAAGCTCTCAACTAATCGAGTATTCCTCCTATTCTTTGCTAAGCTAGGAGGAATTTTTGATTTTAGGTGCGCTCTTACCATTAAGAACTAAATTCGCCACGGCTCGCACCTGTTGTAATACTGTGATGTTAAGACAGCATTTAGCTGTCCGGCAAAATTCATCCCACACCTAATTCGCAGCATAGGTGTGGGATAAATTTTGCACAGAGTATGTATGGAATTGCTATAATATATGTACTGATAAACAAAGCCGAAAATGCTGGTTTGTCAGCTATTTAACTAGCGGAAAAATCGAATTTTTGTATTGTTCCGGCGCGGAGGGGCATCCCGTGTCGTCAATAAAGCTTGCCGAGTATCCGAACCGTTGGGTGGAGTTGGCAAGAAGCCCATACTGACCTTACAGGTTCAGTGTGGGAGTATGTCACGGAATTCTAGGAATGTAGCTCCAAAGACTGAAGAGTAAATTGCTGTCTATGAGTGAAAATCCCCCACCTATTAAAGTATTACGTCAGCGCCATGTAGGCTGGGATAAGCCTACCGAGGAAAATCTCAAAACTATTAAAACTATTGAGTTATTATGGAGTAATTTGTTCGAGGCAATTTTTGATCCCACTGAAGATAACTGGTTAGACCATTGGCAAAAGCTATACAAAACGATTTTAGAGCTTTGTTCTGATAACGAAGAGCGCCGCATTACTCTAGTCTACCTAAGCAATGTTAAGGATTTGACAAAAGAAGCTAGGGAATGGAAAATGCTGGTGACTTACCTTGAGAATACTAAAGACTGGGCTAGAAAATCGATTATTAGAGGCTCGTGAACTGTTAAATAAAATAGTCAAAATGGTGACGTTTCCCGTAAGCCACAGGCTCCGTCAAAATTATCTTTGATAAAGTAAAACCTGTAAAGTTAATCACAGCAAGACCGCTATCCCTTCTAAAAACGCTTTCGGGAATACTTTTCTGATAATACTGAGCGCTACATTATGCGCTACCAGTAGCCAAGCTTGAGCTTAGTTATTGCTGCGTTCGCGTAGCGGCTCTTTCAGAGCATCGCAATCCTAATTAATTTGTGAACAAAAACCGGTTGTAATATTCTTCCCCCAACGCCGATCACCCCATCACCCTGTCTAAGCCTCTGGGCAAAATGTTAAGAAGAGTAAACTAGGGCATGTCGTCAGTTAGAGAATTGACAACCAGTCAGTGCAGCTATAGAACTGAGGGGAGTCAGGAAAACTCAACTAAGGAGGAAGTAATGCGTCGGTATGCCTTGCGAGATGATCAGTGGGAGCG
>NZ_JAAHFV010000354.1:0-6316 GCF_010672755.1 Moorena sp. SIO1F2 | reverse complement strand
TTGTATCAACTGCTGGCGCTTGGGAACGGGATTGGTTAGCAGCTGGTAGTGGGGAAATGTCAGAAACAGCACTATTGGCAAAGACAACTGGCCGGAAATTCTTGGCTGAGCAGTTATTGAGCCAAAGTCAGTCAAGACGAGTGGTGATATTGGGTGCGCCAGGCTCCGGGAAAACTACCTTGATGAGTTATTTTGCAGTAATGTTGGCTCAGCAAAATCCTGAGGTTTTAGGATTAGATGCTGATACGGACTGGCTACCGATTTTAATTAGGATGCGAGATTTTGCGATAAATCTCGATAAAAGCCTGATCGACTATGCTCGGGTATTTGCTGAAAACACGATGGCAGTCAAACCGTTACCAGTAGGATTTTTTGAGCATTGGTTGTATGATGGTAGGGCGTTGATATTGCTAGATGGTTTGGATGAAGTAGCAGAAGACGCTAAACGGAATGATGTAGTCAGGCGCATCGATAATTTTTTGGGACAGTTTGACAGAAATCGCGCTATTATTACATCTAGACCGGCTGGCTATCGGCGCGACTTTTTCCGCACTGAGGAATTTCCCCACTATCAAATTGAACCGTTTGATGATCAGAAGATTTCAGCGTTTATTGATAACTGGTATAACAGCAGGTTTCAAGACCAAGCAGAAGCTGAAAGGCGCAAGCAAAGTTTACGAAAGGCACTAGATGATAATGACCGGATTAAGCTATTGGCACGGAATCCGTTATTGTTGACAATTATTGCATTGATTCATCGCTATCAAGCGGTATTGCCCAAGGAACGGTTTGAGCTTTATAATTGTGCAGTCAAGACGTTGTTAACCTCTTGGGATGCTAACAAAGAAATCAGCAATCATGGAATATTTAAGTATCTAGATTTATATGATTTGCGCCGATTGATGGAATTGTTGGCGTATTGGATTCATACCCAGGTAAATGTTGAAGATAATGATAGCGGTACGTTAATTGACCGGGATGATTTGATTGATCAGTTGAGTCAGCAGATTAAAACCTTGAAGCAGGTGCAGTTATATCAAGCTAAAGAAGAAGCAGAAGCATTTGTCACCTTGATTCGCGATCGCACGGGTTTGTTGAATGAGCAAGGGCAAAATTGTTATGGTTTTGTCCATAAGACGTTTCAGGAATATTTGTGTGCTGAAGAGATTGACTATCAGGCGGATAATGAGGGAGATTTTGGGATTGTTTTGAGTCAGATTCGGGCGCATTTGCATGACTCCCACTGGCGCGAGGTGTTACTATTGCTGATAGCGCAACAAAAACCGAAAAAGGCAGCGAGGGCGATTCGGGCAGTTTTGACTAATAAGAGTAACTATGAGCAGTGGTTGCATCGGGATTTGTTGTTTGCTGGTAGTTGTTTGGCAGAAGACCCGAAAAATTTGCTTGGTGCTGATCGTGGGTTGGTGCAAGAGATTTTGCAGCAGTTGTTTGAGTTGGAAGTGAGTAGTAAAGAGCGGGTTTGCAAAAATGTTCGCGAGCAGGTTTTTCAGATACTTTGTAGTTTGTATGAAACGGATTTTGAGGCACAGGTATTGGAATTGTTTGAAGACCAATCAGATCGGATTGATGACTGGCGATTGCTGAAGTATCGAGCTGAGTTCGGGGAAAAATATCAGGTAATTACAATATTGCTAGGATGGCTAAAAGATGAGAATTATGATGTGCGTTGGAAGGCAGCCAATGCCTTGGGCAAATTGGGCAATAGCTCAAAAACTGTAATCAACGCCCTGCTAGCAAGGTTTCAGGATGAGAATTGTGCTGTGCGTAGGAGTGCAGCCAATGCCTTGGGCGAATTGGGCAAGGCATCAGAACCCGTAGTCAGCGCCCTCCTAGCAAGGCTTCAGGATAAGAATCCTTGGGTGCGTGGGTGGACAGCCTATGCCTTGGGACAATTGGGCAATAGCTCAGAAACCGTAGTCAGCGCAGTCCTAGCAAGGCTTCAGAAGGATAATTCATATGTATGTGCGTATGCAGGCTATGCCTTGATCAAATTGGGCAAAAGCTCAGAAACCGTAGTCAATGCCCTCATAGCAGGGCTTCAGGATCCCGATTCTGTTGTGCGTGGAAACGCAGCGATAGCCTTAGGCAATTTGGGCAACAGCTCAGAAACTGTAGTCAACGCCCTACTAAAAAGGCTTCAGGATGATAAGTTTTATGTGCGTGTGAGGGCAGCCGTGGCCTTGGGAAAATTGGGCAACAGCTCAGAAACTGTAGTCAGCTCCCTACTAGCACAGCTTCAGGATCCTGATTCTGAGGTACCTTGGAGAGCAGCCAAAGCCTTGGGCAAATTGGGCAAAACATCCAATCATGTTATCCCTACTGTAATTGAATGGATTGAACAACACCAGGATTCCGACTATGTGGGCAGAGGTATTGATGTGCTGTGGGATGTGGTTGTAGGTGAGGAATAGAGAATAGCGCGTCTATGTTACAGTTTTTAGGCATAATAATCTTATCCCCAACACTGAAGCGATCGCAATCCCCTCACGACCATGGAAGAGTCGCCATCCCTGGAGCATGCCCTTAAACATTTCTTTGGCCACGACTGTTTCCGTCCAGGACAGCGACAGATTATTGAAGAAGCGCTGGAAAATCAGGATTTACTGATTATCATGCCCACTGGCGGTGGTAAATCCTTGTGCTATCAACTGCCAGCGCTACTGAAACCGGGCTTAACCGTTGTGGTATCTCCTCTGATTTCCTTGATGCAAGACCAAGTGACATCTTTGGAAGATAATGGCATTGGGGCTACCTTTATCAATAGCACCTTGAGCTTCAAACAAATGCGATCGCGGGAAGCTGCTATCCTTGAAGGTAAGATAAAATTACTCTACGTATCACCAGAACGGTTACTGGCAGAGCAGTTTATCCCATTTTTGGATAGAGTGCGATCGCAAATCGGTATTCCCACCTTTGCCATTGATGAAGCGCACTGTGTCTCACAATGGGGGCATGATTTCCGCCCAGAATACCGGCAACTAAAACTATTACGTCACCGCTATCCCCATAGCTCAGTGCTGGCCCTGACCGCTACTGCTACCAATCGAGTCCAACAGGACATTATCCAACAACTAGCATTGCGACAGCCCAAGGTTCACATCGCTAGTTTCAATCGCCCTAACCTTTACTACGACGTTCAACCAAAACAACGGCAAAGCTATAAACAGTTATTACAACACATCCGTTCTCACCAAGGTTCCGGTATTGTCTACTGTACGAGCCGCCGTTCCGTAGACGAAGTAGCTTTCCGGTTAGAGAATGATGGCATTTCTGCCCTACCTTACCATGGCGGAATGACGGATAAGGCTAGGGCAACCAATCAAAATCGGTTTATCCGGGATGATGTGCGGGTAATCGTAGCTACCGTAGCCTTTGGGATGGGAATTAATAAGCCCGATGTACGCTTTGTGATTCACTACGATTTACCTCGTAACATCGAAAGTTATTACCAGGAATCGGGACGAGCAGGACGGGATGGGGAACCAGCCACATGTACCGTTTTATATAGCGCTAGTGATATCTCCAAACTTCATTATCTCATTGATCAAAAGCCCGATCCCAAGGAACAACGGATTGCCTATCAACAGTTAAATCAGATTGTTGACTACGCAGAAGGCACAGATTGTCGCCGCCGGATTTTGCTGGGCTACTTTGGTGAGCGGTTTCCAGGGAATTGTGACAAATGTGATAACTGTTGCTATCCTAAGCCAGTAGAAGATTGGACGATTGAAGCTCAAAAATTCCTCTCTTGTGTAGCCCGGTGTCGGGAACGGTTTGGGATGAACCACATTATTCAAGTGTTGCGGGGCTCAAAAAGTAAGAAAATTGAGCAGTATGGCCATCACTTACTCTCTACCTATGGTATTGGTAAGGATAGAACTGTAGAGGCTTGGAAAATTCTAGTGCGATCGCTTTTGCACCAGGGATTAGTAGACCAAACCACCGATGGCTACTCCGTGCTGAAGCTCAATAAACTAAGTTGGGAAATCCTGCGCAAACAACGTTCTGTTTATGTTCCCATTTCCCAGTCATCTGTAGAAAAAGCCTTAGGGGAAATTAACCCCAGAGCAGCTGAAGCGGAGCTGCTGCTAGATAAATTGCGGAAACTAAGGAAACAGTTAGCTGACCGCCAATCGATTCCGCCCTATGTAGTGTTTGCTGATTCCACACTGAAACTAATGGCACAGCTGAAACCCAAAACCTTAGAGCACTTTGCTAAACTTTCTGGTGTGACTCAGTATAAAGTTACCCAGTATGGCGAGCAATTTATTTCAGAAATTCGGGCATTTTGTCAAGAGCAAAAACTACCAGAACCCCTGCCCTCCAGTACTTATATGAAAACGCTGCAATTCTATCAACAAGGGTTAAGTGTAGAGGAAATTGCTAAACAACGAGGGTATACTACCAGAACTATTATAGATCATTTGAGCCAATTAATTGAAATGAATCAGCCAGTGGATTTAAAACGACTGGTACCATTGGAACACCATGAGCCAATTATTACAGCCATTGAAAAAGTGGGTGATCAGTATCTGAAACAATTACGGGAATACTTAGGAGAAAGTTACTCCTATGACGACATTAAACTAGTCCGTGCTTGGTGGCGACGGCAGGGTAATTGATATATAGCATTTCTCCCACTTACGAGGTACAGTCTTCTGTGATTAGTGATCCCCCCTAACCCCCCTTATCAAGGGGGGAATCTTATGTTAAAACTATCTTAAATATTGCATGTATGGCTATTGCCTTAAAAAGATAAGCTTTGTAACTCACCAAAATAAGAATTGCCATATTTATTGCTATCCGCAGCACTAGAGATGATTATGAAATGATCGCACAATGCCATCCTGTGCTTTGGGTATACCCTTACATGTTACTGGATCAGATCCTCAATTTTGAAGTCTAAAATATCACACAAGGCTTTAGTCTGTTCTGGATAAAGCTTAGGCTTGTGCCGATCCGCCTCCCAGTTAATCACTGTAGACTCTACTACATCACAGGCTCTGGCAACTTGTATGCGAGTTAAACCTAGACTTTCACGGCGTTCTCGTAGTTTTTTTCCTAGGGACATTACCTTCTCCGGTTGTCTTGTAGCAGTAGTTTACCTAAATGTATTTGACTATTTATAGTTTATCTTATAGGATAGGGTTTTGTGCAATAGGGCAGGTAAATTAATATCAATGATTTAAATTAAGACCATAGATATAGGTGGGAAGGCGTAGGGTGCGTTAGGGAAGGGCTCGCCCTCATCTTCCACCTCGTAGCCAGGGTTGATATAGCCCGCCCCGTAACGCACCACTAAAGGTATTGAGCTAAAGGCTGACCACTGACCACTGACAGCTGACCACTGATTTCTTAGCATGAAATTAGTGTGTAGCGGTGTGATGCTTAAGAATTGGGATCACCAAACAAATCAAATCCCCGTCTAGGTCAGAGCGGGGAGTCTCAACATGCTAGCATCAATTAATTGGGGAAATGAGTAATGACAACAGCCCACAACCTTTATCAGCAAGACTTTTACTTGTGGACCGAGGCGACTGCGCAACAGTTACGGCAGGGTAAGTTTGCCCAAGTTGATGTAGCGAATCTGATTGAAGAAGTCGAAAGCATGGGTAAACGGGAAAAGCGCGAGTTAAAAAGTCGTTTGATTGTGTTGCTGATGCATTTACTGAAGTGGATGTATCAACCAGGGAAAAGGAGCGACAGTTGCCTCAATACTATCACTGAACAGCGTATCGGTTTGGAAGAACTGCTGGAGGATAGTCCTAGTTTAAAAACGTTTTTGCCAGAGGTCTTTGACCAATGTTATCAGAAGGCTCGGATTAAGGCAGCCCAGGAAACTGGGATTAAGTTGAACACTTTTCCTTGTCAGTGTTCTTTTGCTCAGGAGCAGGTTTTGGAAGCTGGTTTTTTCCCAGAAGTGTTGAATCGGGAATGGGGAATCGGGAATCGGGAATCGGGAATCGGGAATCGGGAATAGGCAATAGACAATAGTTAATAGGGAATAGGAAGCAGCGATGTAGTCGCTACTCCCTATTTTTTAAAACCCAGGAAAAAAGTACTTTAAGGAATTTAAAACTGGTATACTTCAACTCAGTAACTACTATCTGCGGAAGGAACTGCCTCCATCTTTGCTGTCACCTACCGGTCCCTTGCCATCATTCGGTGGATTGTAATTGTTTAATGTATTCATACTCATGAAGGAACTGCCTCCATCTTTGCTATCACCTACCGGTCCCTTGCCATCATTCGGTGGATTGTAATTGTTTAATGTATTCATACTCATGAAGGAACA
>NZ_JAAHFV010000353.1:0-6348 GCF_010672755.1 Moorena sp. SIO1F2 | reverse complement strand
CTGGGATAGCATTTAATTTCGAGCATGATCGGATAGTATTTACAGTCGTTTTCAGATGAATTGACCTCACTAGCGAGAATTGCAAGCCCCCTAAATCCCCCAATTCTGGGGGACTTTAACTCAATGCATTTTTTTAGGGATTATGAATTAGGAATTAGAACGTTTATCATAATAGTAGTGAGCTACCTAGGATTTTTTTCCGATTCCCTGCTCCCTGCTCCCTGCTCCCTGCTCCCTGCTCCCTGCTCCCTGCTCCCTAATCAGAGCATCGCATTTTTTCAGGGATTCTAAATTAGAAATTATATCGTTTATCATAATAGTAGTGAGCTGCACAGGATTTTTTCCCGATTCCCGATTCCCGATTCCCGATTCCCTACTCCCTACTCCCTACTCCCTGCTCCCTGCTCCCTACTCCCTAAATTGCTATAATTAATAGCATCGAACATAATTACCTATAAATTATGGAACCATTCTCCTTTTTAGCTGGTTTGGAACTATCGAAAATAGCGTCACCTTTGTTAGGTACTGTTGCGGGGGAAGCAGGGAAGCGTATAGTTAAAGCTCTGAATAAAAGTGATGTAGAGAAGGCAATCAAAGCGGGAGAAGACGCAGTTAAGGAATGGGAAAAACAACTGGAACCGAGCCAGCTATTATTTTTTCACGCTCCCCCGGATGGATTGAATGGAGTTAAAATTTTTTTGCAGTGCTATTTTACTAATGCAGCAGTTTTAGCAGAATTACAGAAACCGTTAATTAATCAAGGGCAGCCAGACCGGGAGATTTTAAGCACCGTATTTAAACAAGAAGCAGAAACGACTAATATTAAACTAAATCAAGATAGCCTCAAGCATTGGATAGAGACATTTGTTAATGCTTATTTTCAGCATACAGTTACTTATCTAAAATTTCAGGTAGCTAAACAGGATTATTGTGAGCAGTTAGCTAACTGGTTTGATGATGTTAAATTTGCTGGCATTGCTGTGCCTGGGCAAGAAGTAGAGAAATCGGAGAAGTTAGCTCAAATTTTTGTAATGCCCGATGTGGTGGAAGAGGTATCAACTGCTCGCCCTTGGGAGCGGGAGTTGTTAGCAGGAGAAAGTCAGGAAAAACTGGAAAGGGCGCTGTCAAGAAAGACGACTGGTAGGAAATTCTTAGCTCAGCAGCTATTGAGCCAAAGTCAGTCGAGACGAGTGGTGATATTGGGTGCGCCTGGTTCTGGAAAAACCACGTTGATGAGTTATTTTGCAGTAATGTTGGCTGACAGCAAGGCTGAGGTTTTGGGATTAGATGGTGATACGGATTGGCTACCGATTTTAATTAGGATGCGAGATTTTGGGATAAATCTCGATAAAAACCTGATCGACTATGCTTGTGGGTTTGCCGAAAACACGATGTCAGTGCAACGGTTACCAGTGGGATTTTTTGAGCATTGGTTGTCTGATGGTAGGGCGTTGATATTGCTGGATGGTTTGGATGAAGTAGCTGAAGAGGCTAAACGCAATGATGTGGTCAGGCGCATCGAGAATTTTTTGGGACAGTTTGACAGAAATCGCGCTATTATTACCTCTAGACCGGCTGGTTATCGCCGGGATTTTTTCCGCACTGAGGAATTTCCCCACTATCAAATTGAACCCTTTGATGATAGCAAGATTTCCGCGTTTATTGATAACTGGTATAACAGTCGCTTTCAAGACCAAGCAGAAGCTCAAAGGCGCAAGGAGAGTTTACGAAAGGCTCTGGATGATAATGACCGGATTAAGCTATTGGCACGGAATCCGTTATTGTTGACAATTATTGCATTGATTCATCGGTATCAAGCGGTATTGCCCAAGGAACGGTATAAGCTTTATGACAAAGCAGTGGAAACCTTGTTAACCTCTTGGGATGCTAATAAAGAATTAAGTAGTGATAAGTGGTTGAGCTATTTGAGTTTGGATGATTTGCGCCGATTGATGGAATGGTTGGCGTATTGGATTCATACTCAGGGAGATGCTGAAGATAACGACAGTGGCACGTTAATTGACAAAGATGAGTTGATTAAGCAATTGGCTGAGCAGATTAAAACCTTGAAGCAGGTGGATTTGTATAAAGCTAAGCAAGAGGCAAAACGGTTTGTAGAGTTGATCCAGAAGCGCACGGGTTTGTTGAATGAACAAGGGCAAGATTGCTATGGGTTTGTCCATAAGACGTTTCAAGAATATTTGTGTGCTCAAGAGATTAATTATCAAGCGGAGAATGAGTATGATTTTGGAATTGTCTTGAATCAGATTCGGGAGCATTTACATGACTCCCACTGGCGCGAAGTGTTATTATTGCTGATAGCGCAACAAAAACCGAAAAATGCAGCGAAGGCAATTCGGGCAGTTTTGACTAATAAGAGTAACTATGAGCAGTGGTTACATCGGGATTTGTTGTTTGCTGGTAATTGTTTGGCAGAAGACCCGAAGAATTTACGGAGTACTGATAGTGGCTTAGTTGAAGAAATTTTAGAGCGGTTGGTTGAGTTGGAGGTGAGTAGTTATGATCGGGTTGGCGAGAAGATTTGTGAGCAGGTTTTTGAGATAATTTGTAGTTTGTATGAAACGGATTTTGAGATACAAGCTCTAGAGATGTTGAAGGAGCATTCACATCAGATTGATGAGGAACGATTGCTGAAGTATCGACACGAGTTAGGGGAAAAAGAGCAGGTAATTACAATATTGTTGACACGCCTAAAGGATGATGATTCTGTTGTGCGTGAGAAGGTAGTGGAAGCCTTGGGCAAATTGGGCAACAGCTCAGAAATTGTAATCAACGCCCTCCTAGCAAGGCTAATGGATGATAAGTCTTCTATGCGTGGGGGCGCAGCCATAGCTTTGGCCAATTTGGGCAACAACTCAGAAACTGTAGTCAACGCCCTCCTAGCAAGGCTAATGGATAATAATTATGCTGTGTTTTGGAGTGCAACCTATGCCTTGGGCAAATTGAGCAATAGCTCCGAAACTGTAGTCAACGCCCTCATAGCAAGGCTAATGGATAATAATTATCTTGTGCTTGTCTTTGCAACCGAAGCCTTAGGCAAATTGGACAACAGCTCAGAAACTGTAATAAACGCCCTCCTAGCAAGGCTAAGGGATGATGATTCTGATGTGCGTGGGAGTGCAGCGGAAGCCTTGGGCAAATTGGGCAACAGTTCAGAAACTGTAATAAACGCCCTCCTAGCACAGCTAATGGATGATGACTCTTTTGTGCGTGTGAGGGCAGGCGAAGCCTTGGGCAATTTGGGCAACAGCTCAGAAACTGTAATAAACGCCCTCCTAGCACAGCTAATGGATGATAATTTTCGTGTGCGTATCAGGGCAGCGGAAGCCTTGGTCAATTTGGGCAACAGCTCAGAAACTGTAGTCAACGTCCTACTAGCACTGTTAATGGATGATGAGTCTTTTGTGCGTATCAGGGCAGCGGAAGCCTTGGGCCAATTGGGCAACAACTCAGAAACCATAGTCAACGTCCTACTAGCACTGTTAATGGATGATGATTCTTCTGTGCGTTGGCAGGCAACCGAAGCGTTGGTTGAATTGGGTAAAACATCTAATCATGTTCTCCCTACTGTAATTGAATGGATTGAACAACACCAGGATTCAGAGTATGTGGGCAGTGGTATTGATGCCTTGTGGGATTTGGTGGTAGGTAGGGAGTAGGGAATCGGGAATCGGGAATCGGGAGTCGGGAGTCGGGAGTCGGGAGTGTAATGGATCAAGAGGATTGTTTTTGTTGAATGCGATCGCGTAGCGTGACCAAAGGTCAATCCCATCAGCTAGATCCAACACAAGACCTAGGGTCTAGCAACTTCTGTTCCGAATACCTCGCTGTTTTGATACCATAGGGGGCTAAGGGGTCAGCAGTCAGCGGTCAGTGGTCAGCCCTCAGCCCTCAGCCCTCAGCCCTCAGCCCTCAGCTCTCAGCCTTTAGCAGATAACTGATAACTAATACCTGATTGCTGTTCGCGTAGCGTGCGCGTAGCGCATAAGCTGATTGCTGATTGCTGATTGCTGATTGCTGATTGCTGATCACTGATAGCTAATGGCTAATAGCTGATCACTGATAGCTGATAGCTAGTTTTCTTAGTACTCAAAAGGTCCTAACGGCTCATCATCTTCTTCAGACAGGTCGATGGGTTTGTAATCCACATAATCACTTTGGTCTGAGTAGTTAGAGGATGTTTCTTCCCTTGGGGTGGTACGACGCTTTCTTTCCCTTGAGGCTATCTGTGAGTCATAGTTTTCTGAGTCATAGTTTCCTGAGTCATAGTTTTCTGTAGATTCACGACGAGAACGGCTACGGCGAACGGGTCTGTCTTCCCTATCCCTGTCTAGATCTCTGTCTAGATCTCTGTCTAGATCCCGATCTAACTTAGCTTCCCAAGTGTCTACAGATCGTTCTACAGGTCGTTCCACAGATTGTTCCGAAGGACGAGAACGTCTACTACGAGATGGTCTGTCTTCCCAATCACTATCTAACTGAGCCTGCCAGGTCTCTCTAGGTCGTTCTGAAAACTGACCATTAGAACGAGGGCGGCGTTTACGCGATCGCTCTTCTAGCCTCGATTCCTCTAAACTCCCTCGACTCCTTGAACGACGGGTTTCTACTTCATAACGGTCTGTGCGCCTTTCCCTGGAATCTGCTGTGGGCCGCAAGCGAGGGTTGGAGTATCGCTGCTCTACCGGCTCTAGTTCATCGTATTCATCATAAACATTAGCCTCTTGTGGTTCTTCCCGGTAATAGTTACGGCTAACTGGTCGCTGACGGTCTTCAAACCCAGCATCTTCCCGGGCTTTTTTAGTGGCAACGCCCCGTAACCGCAGACTTTCCACAGCAAAAAATATTGCTGTACCGCTCAACAACAGCTGACTCAACTGCAAAATCGGATCGAGTCGCCATCCCTGAGTCACCAGAATAAAGCCACAAACTACCCCGACCACAGTGAAAAAGATATCATGGTCTCTGGCTAGTTCTGGACGAACCGAGCGCAGGAAATAGAGTCCTGCTCCGGCAAGCATTAATAATATGCCCAAAAGGCTAGCTGAATTAAACCCAAAATTTACCATTGCTACTCTCCTATGGCCAGTCTTATGGTAGCGAGTTCTTGGTCTTACACTCTACTGTAACTGGAGAACAACCATTTTACTCCTGGATCAGGAGAGATTCTGAATACAAAAATTGAGCGGGTTGTGAACCCACTCAATTTCCTGCTATCAAAGCTCCGCCTTAGTTCGTTTAAGGCATAGATAGTAGAGATTTTGTTATGATCTTTTGATCTTATCGCTCTGGCTAAAGACGATTAGTGCCACAGTGGCAGGAATAACCACAATGGCAGTACCCCAAAGTAAACTCCACAAAAAGTTGGCTAATGAAGGTGTCATAAAAACTCCTAGTTAATTTGTAAACCTTGTTTGTGATTAAGCATTCAGCATTCAGCTATCAGCTTATGCGCTACGCCCACGCTACTTGAGGTGCTTATGCGCTACGCCCAGGCTACTTGAGGTGCTAGCAGGAGCGATAACTGCACGGGGTCGGATGAGTAAAACCAGCAGGGATTTTAAACCAGCCGTACCAGCACCCCCCAGCTGGTTTACTACCCGTTGATTAGCTGACGGCACCTCAAGTAGCGTGAGCCAAAGGCTCACGGCTGATAGCTGAATGCTTACAAGAACATGATACTATTATTGAGAAACTTTAAATTAAATTAACTACAATCACAAGGACACTGGTAAGCCACCTAGCCACCTAAGGCGGCAGGTAAGCATTCAGCTATCAGTTATCAGCGTGTCGCGTATCAGTTATCAGCTAATCCGCTAGGGCTCACAGGCTAGAAGCCTGTGCCACTGTACTTGAGGTGCTTTTGAATAAAATAAGCTGACCGCTGACCACTGACCACTGACCGCTGACCGCTGACGGTGGCACCGGCAATACATTTGTGATCATTAGAATAAATAAGCCATGACTGCTGCTACGATTGCTATCTGGACTCTTGGTCCGTTACTCGGACTAATGATCTTCTTGTTTATCTTTCGCATTGTTCTGACCTGGTATCCTCAGGTAGACCTAAATCGCTTGCCATTTAATCTAGTAGCCTGGCCAACGGAACCCTTTTTAGTGCCAATGCGCAAAATTGTGCCTCCCATTGGTGGGGTTGATATTAGCCCAATTATTTGGGTAGGGATTTTCAGCCTGCTGCGGGAAATTCTTTTAGGTCAGCAGGGAATCCTGAGGATGATGATTTAGAAGGTTGAAGGTTGTTTGGTTGAAGGTTGAAGGTTGAAGGTTACATTCCAATTATTCATAGGAGCCGTAAAGCCAGTTACCAGA
>NZ_JAAHFV010000352.1:0-6363 GCF_010672755.1 Moorena sp. SIO1F2 | reverse complement strand
TTCCCGTGTGCCCCACGGTACTTTCATTTTCTAAGGTTTGCTTTACTGGTTTTTGGTATCCGCTAGGATCCATACGTTTTTAATGAGGTTTTTCGCGCCTCATGTACTAGCATCGCTTTACGTCGTGGGCTTAATGACAGTACCGACGAATCCTGTCTGTGCTAGGCTACTCCTTTAGTATAGCAAATTAATTAAAAGCCGTCGTTCGCGTAGCGTGGCCAAAGGCCAACGAAGGACGGGGCTTGAAACCCATCTTTTTGGTCAGTTTGAACCTAAAATCGCTAGCCTAACTGGTAGTAACCTTCTTTAGTTTCCTTATGGCTACCTTGCGCTTACATCCTCTCAGACTCAAACTAAGCAACTGGGCAATTATAGCATTATCCGCTGCTATACTCCCGTTATGTTTTGCTAGTGTGACCTTGTGCCAATCCAATGATAATGATAATCCCAATCCATTGGAACTGACTTCTCCTGATCCCCTCCTGCCTTCGTTATCCCCAGACGAACCTCTCAACCCTTCCGAACGTTCTAGACTCAGCCAAGCTTTGGATGAACTAAATGCTGAAGCTCAAGCTGAATTCAAAGCTGGTAATCAATCCAAAGCCTTTGAGATCTGGTATCGGGAAATCCGACTGCGGCGAGTGCTAGGGGATCCAGTGGCAGAAGTGCAAACTTTGGGCAGAGTAGGAGGAGTTGCCTGGAATGAAAACAATAAGCAGTCAGTGCAACTAATTACGGCACGCTTGGAAGAGATTCAGCAGGAAAATAAAGCAGAAGACTCGATCAATCTGCCACTCTTAAAAGCTTTGGGTAAGGCTTATGAACAGATCCGAGTGCCAGGACAAGCCTTGACAGTTTATGAGCAAATTCTCGCTGATGCTCGCAACCAGGAAGATATGGCAGCGGTTGAGGCTACCTTGAAGACCATGGGTCAATTGCACATGGCTTGGTTTGATTATCCCAAAGCAGCAGAAACCTATGAGGAATTACTGGCTCAAGCTCAGAATCAAGCTCAGAATCAACGCGATGTTCCTTGGCCTTTGGGCCACGCTACGCGAATGGAACCGCTTCGCGAACGCATAAATGAACAAGAACAAGTGGCTTATTTACAAGAGCTAGCTTATATCTACGACCAAGACCAACAACCAGACCAGGCATTGCCCAAAAAGCAGCAATTAGTGGACATTTACCTCAATCAAGGCAATGATACCCAGATTCCAGCCCTGAAAATTGCGATCGCATCTGATTACAACAGCCTCAATCAACCAGAAAAAGCTAGTCAAACCTATCAAGAAGCCTATTCCTTAGCCTGGTCTCTACAGCAGTTTGCCCATGCTAGCGAAGCACTACAACCTCTAGCACAACTTTACCTGACCTCTAAGCAGCCAGAGTTTGCCTTGCAAGTTTATGAGGTTTTGCTTCAAGTTGAACAAAAATCCTATAATTATTATGGCTTGATGAATACTTACGACAAAATTGGTCAAGTTTATCTGGATATGAACAACTATCCTCAAGCCTTAGCAGCATTTCAAAAGGGGCTAGACTTAGCTGAGTCATTACAGCATCGAGAAGCTTATTTTGTCAATAAAATTCAGTTAGTCAATCGGCAAAATTTGTAGTATGATTCTAGGTTGATAGTTGTTAAACTAACGACTATAGTACAGGGAATCGGGAATCGGGAATCGGGAATCGGGAACTTTTGATGAAGTAGTTATCGATTAAATTGGTATACTTATACCAATGCTGTAAACTACGACTACAGATCAATTTCATTTCCGTATCTCCCCATTTCCCTATCTCCCTATCTTCCCATCTCCGGAGCTAGACAACCGCCTCACTCCTCACCGTTATCTGAATCATCAGAGTCGATTAACAAATACAACAATGCACAAATAGCAGCAACAATACCTAACAATGGAGATTCAGTAGAGAGGGTTAGAACTAGTAACACAATTTCCAGAAGGGTTTGGAAGCTTTCGAGATTGTTCATGAAAATTGTTTCAGGTGAACTACAATTTCATCAAACCCTGGGGCTAAAGCAGTTGAGACCTTGAAAGCTATTGAGATCAGGTGACTTATGGCCAACTTATAGTTGATTGCCGACTTGTACCTGAGTTGTACCTGAGTTGGGCTGAGTGACTATAAAAGATAGTTATAGTTTGAGTAGTTCATCGAACCGACAACTATGTCTCGCTCACTCAGAGTTCATCCCGAGTCTATTGACCAGGTGAAATTAGCTCTTAAGCGCAACGGTTATCCTCGCCAGAAAGACTTAGCTGAGGAATTGGAGATATCTCTATCAACCCTCAATAATTATCTCAATGGCCGACCTGTCGATAACCTGAATTTTCAAGAAATTAGTGAAAAATTGGGGCAAGACTGGAAAGCGATCGCTTTTCTAGATCAAGAAAGCGCACCAAGCAATAGCAATGTTAATCCAGATCCATGGAAACCGGATTTAGATCAGGACGAAGCTATCCCTGACGTTGACTATTATGTTGAACGTCCTCCTATTGAAAGCATTTGTTATCAAACACTTTTACGTCCAGGTGCCTTGGTGAGAATTAAAGCACCAAGTCTAATGGGGAAGACCTTACTGATAGCTAGAGTGCTGAAAAAGTTGGTTGCCCAGCACGGCTATCAAACTGTTTATATTAACCTGCACCTCGCTAACCACGCTGACCTTGGGAATCTTAATTCATTACTCAAGTGGTTTAGCTTCTGTGTCAGTGAAAGTTTAGGATTAGCTAATCGATTAGCTGATTATTGGTACGAAGGATTATCGACTAGTAAAATGGCTTGTACCAACTACTTTGAACGGTATTTGCTAAGGCAGGTTAACAGGCCAGTAGTTCTATGTTTGGATGAAGTTGACCGAGTTTTTCCTCATCGTGATGTGGCATCGGACTTTTTAGGAATGCTAAGGGCTTGGCATGAGAAAGCCAAGATGGGTAAACGTTTAGAACGGCTCCGATTAGTGGTGGTTCATTCCACAGAAGTTTATATTCCCCTGAACCTTAACGAATCCCCGTTTAATGTTGGTGTTCCGATTGAGTTACCGGAATTGACCCAAGAGCAAATTATTGAATTAGCCCAACAATACCAACTTGATTGTACAGCATCTGAGGTTGAGCAATTGCAGGGGTTAGTAGGTGGACATCCCTATTTAATTGGCGAATGCTTTAACCATCTCAAATTTAATGGTATTGGTTCCCTGGAGAAGGTATTAAACAATGCTGCCACCGAAGCTGGGATTTATCGCAATCATCTACGACACCTCTGGCAGATGCTACAGCAACACCAAGCTTTGGCTGATGCTTTTAAAGATGTGATTGAGGCCAGTTGTCCGATTCCCTTAGAATCCCGATCGGCTTACAAACTACACAGTATGGGATTAGTTCATTTACAAGCACATCAGGTAACTCTCCGTTGTCAGTTGTATCGGGAGTATTTTCAAGCACGATTCCAGGAGACCCAATGATTGAAACCCAGACTATGCAAATTTATCAAGTAGGTGGCGCATTACCCCTTAATGCTAGCAGTTATGTCAAGCGTCAGGCCGATGAAGAGTTGTATCAATACCTAAAAGCAGGGGAATTTTGTTATGTCTTAAATTCCCGTCAGATGGGAAAGTCTTCCCTGAAAGTTCAAACCATAAAACGGTTGCAACAAGAAGACATTGTTTGTGCTTCTATTGATATTACCATGCTGGGGTCGCAACAGATTCCCCCACGGGAATGGTATGGCGGTTTGATTAGTGGGTTGGTGTCTGAGTTAGAACTCTACGACAGGTTTGATGAATACCATTGGCTTCAACAGCACCAAAAGATTTCTCCGGTGCAGTGCTTTCGTAAGTTTATCAAAGAGGTATTGTTTGAATATATTGCTCAACCAATTGTTATTTTTATTGATGAAATCGATAGCGTTCTGCAATTAAGCTTCAAAGATGACTTCTTTGCCCTAGTTCGAGCCTGTTACAACAAACGGTCGGAAAATTCTGCCTATAATCGCCTTAGTTTTGTGCTTTTAGGGGTGGCGACACCGGGGGATTTAATTGAAGATAAAGACCGAACCCCGTTTAATATCGGACGGGCTCTGGAATTACATGGCTTTCAACCCCATGAAGTTGAGCCGTTAGTTAGGGGATTGGCGGGACAGGTCAGCAACCCCCAGGCTATTATCGAGGAAATCTTAGACTGGACAGGAGGACAGCCCTTTCTTACCCAAAAGCTGTGTCAGTTGGTGGTTAGTTCTGCCTCGGTTTTCGATCCCTTAAAAAAAGGGGAGAAGGAATGGATTGAGAAATTGGTGCGATCGCATATCATCTCGAACTGGGAAGCTACCGATGAGCCAGAACATTTGAAGACCATACGCGATCGCATCTTGAGTAATGAGCAACGGTCTGCCTACTTGTTGGAATTGTATCAACAGGTGTGGCAACAGGGGGAAGTTGTTGCCAATAACAGTTTTGAGGAAGGTAAGTTACAGTTATCTGGATTAGTAGTCAAGCAGAGAGTTGGAGCTTTTCCAGTTCTTAAAGTCTATAACCGTATCTACCATAAAGTCTTTAATCAGGACTGGATTGAGCAAGAATTAGCTGCATTACGTCCCTATTCGGAAGGGTTTAGGGCTTGGGTGGCGTCGGGATGTCAGGATGAGTCGCTGTTGTTGGGAGGGAAAGCTCTAAAGGATGCTCAGGGTTGGGCAAAGGGGAAGAATTTAAGTTATTTGGATCAGCAGTTTTTGGCGGCCAGTGAAAAGAGAAGGATTGAAGAGCAAATAGCTCAAGAAAAGCTGGAAGCAGAATTAGACAGAGAGAGGAAGGATAGGGAAGCGACCCAGAAGAGAAATCAGGTACTAACTGAGGCGAATCGGAAGGCTCAACGGGGGATTCAGATCCGCGCTGTGGTAATTACTGTAGCTGTGTTGGGAACAATTGTTTCAGGAGTAGTGGCAGTAAAGGAAATGATCATGCTAGCGGAAGCTAAAGCTGCTCATAAAATAATCAAAGAAGATATCGAAACCATTAATCGCCTCTCTGAACTTGCTGCAGAACTCCAAAACAAGGGGCTGTCTTCTGAAGCACAAGAGGCATGGGTTCAAGTCAGTAAGTCTACACTAATCCGAGAAGACAAGCGCAATATCAAGCAAGCCATGCTGTTAGCTTCGATTTCTTTAGCAAATCAGCAACTTAGTCAGAAGTATCAAGAATTTGAACAGGATAGTAAAGCAACCGAATGGCGGAATGAGGCTAGGCAAAGGATTAAACAGATAAAGGAAAAAAATCTATTACCCTCACAACCTAAACCAGATGTCCCCGAAGAATGGGCAATTCAGGTTCATGTCAAAAGAGTAGAAGGGAGCTTGTTGAGAACAGAAGGGAAGATAGAGGAAGCCTTAAAAGCTTACAAGGAAGCCTTTGATATACTTGATACTGCTTGGCAAAAGTTTCCGAACGTTGATCTCGATACAGAAATTCCTATACCTAGCTTTATTCCTCAACAACAGTCAATACTCTCAACGAATGCCGTAGAAAATTTGCATCGGGAATACATTGAGTTACTATCTGAAAACGGTCAAGACTATCAAATGGTCAAAGACTCTCTTTTCAATCACTTCCTAGCTGAACTTCACTTCTTTATGAAGTCGGGAAACTGGAAAGATGCTGACCTAAAAAATGTTCGTATCATGCTTTACATCGCTGATCGAGAAAAAGAAGGTTGGCTCGATCTCAAACATATTGAACAATGTTCCTGCCAAAAGCTACGTACTCTTAACACCCTTTGGGTCAAACACTCAGATGGAAAGTTTGGCTTCAGTGTACAAAAGCAGATCTTGGACAAAATTATTGCTGAGCGTGGTTTACCCAAGGGAGAGTATGATGAATTATTAGATGAAACATGGTACGAGTGGTGGGAAAAAGTAAACTGGTATGCAGAAATTTTCAACAAAAACAAAGCGGAGGAAGGTCACTTACCCTTGGCACCGTGGAACACCAAGGAAAATCGTACTGTGACTTTCCAGGGAAGAGACCCAGTGACTCGTTGGCGCAAGTATTTTCTTAGTGATCTATTCTCCCGTTGCGACTGGTAAACTTTAACATCCTGTAGCTAACCGCTCAAACTATAACCTTAAAATTATAAATTTTAAGGTTAACTTGGCGGTCATTTACTTACTAATTATCCCATTCTTCCGAATCATCAATCATACCGGGATTAATTAGGGTAATATCATACTCATCCATTTGATCTACTGGATCAGTTGGGGTATTCTCTCGCTTCAGTAGATAATATTTAGCACTGACCTTAGGTGCGAAAATTACCTCATCTTCATCTTCGAGATCACGGGCTTGAAGCTTACGAC
>NZ_JAAHFV010000351.1:0-6373 GCF_010672755.1 Moorena sp. SIO1F2 | reverse complement strand
TTATCAGTGCTGCGGCAGCACTGATATCTACTAGTTTGCTAGGTGTACTGATTGGTCATTGGCTGGCTAAGCGCTTCTCCCCTGAGATGATGGATACTGCTGCCGGAACACTTTTATTGTTCATATCAGTGATGCTTCTGTGGGATGCCATCAAACTGAATTAGTATTAGTTAGAAGGTTAGACGGTTGGAGGTTGAAGGTTGGAGGTTAGACGGTTGGAGCTTAGACGGTTGGAGCTTAGACGGTTGAAGGTTGGAGGTTGAAGGTTAGAGGATGGATTGGCAATTACTAGGACTAAGTTTCCTAACTGTATTTTTAGCTGAAATTGGAGACAAAAGCCAATTGGCTGCGATCGCACTCAGTGGTAGTCTCAATTCCCCCCGTACTGTGTTTTTGGGAACTATAGCGGCACTGATACTTGCTAGCTTTCTGGGTGTAGTAGCTGGGGGAGGGGTGGCTCATCTGTTGCCTACTCGTCTACTTAAAGCGATCGCAGCCATTGGCTTTGCTTTGATGGCATTACGGCTATTGTGGCCTTCAGAAGGAACGGTGGAGGATTAATCCACCCCCCCTCAGAGATTTTCAGGAATAAATTTTCAGGTCAATCGGGTGAAAGGGAGCTGGGGTGATGGGGAGAGGGTATTTTTAAGGTGAAAAATACCTTATTTATAAAAATTCCCCCTATCTCCCTATCTCCCCACCTCCCCACAAATCAGATTGTTAGTTGGACGCAAGAAACAGCCCTGAGGGTTAGGGGGAGTGTGGGAGCAAGTTACGAACAGACCAATCTACGATAGTCTTGATAGCACCAGCTAAGTAGTGTAGTCCCTGCCATTAACTTGATTGCTTCTAGCAGCCAGTAGCCTTCATGCATTTGCACCATTCCTGCTGGCATGCCACTCACTGGCTCTAGAAGATTCAGTTGTAGAGCCATGGCGCTCATCTGGGGTGTCATGATGTAGGTATAAATAATTGCGATCCCTACCATGAGCAGGGATAATAAAATAGACCAGCGTCTGACGTAATGATAAAGATTAGAATTACCACGCAGCACTAGGAGGCTGGCTAATATTAAAGCGCCACACAAAAGCTCAACACGATTAAATGTCCAGAAGATTGAATAGCCAGCTGTAGCAAAACTAGCTTGACTCATCATGCCAGCTGTAGACAGACATGGCATGATCACAAAGTCTATAACCAAACTGCTACTGAGCCAAAACCCTAAAGCAAACATGGCAATGGTTCGCCAGCGGCTTTGCTGTGAATCCACGCCAAAAACAGCGTTCATAAAATTTCCTCTACTTTCTATCCTGCTCTTAGCTTAACCAATTGTTTTTGGAAAAAGTGTGAAGTATTTTTGCAAACAAAAGTATTTTTGCAAACAAATTTTAAATTAATTGTCAGGACTAATCTCAAATCCAGTTGAGTAATACTGTAAGCATATGCGCTACGCGCAGGCTACGCCAACAGCCGTCAGCATTCAGCCGTCAGCCTAATCCTTAAAATAAACATCGTTCGCGTAGCGTGCGCCAATGCCCACACGGGAGAATTTAATAGTTCGAGATTGTACAGGATTTAAAGTCTGGGGATTTGCCCATCTAAGCATTCAGGAATTGGCCTGTAGCTGATACGCGACACGCTGATAGCTTATAGCTTACGATAAATTGTCTTGAACTGTCTGTTGTAGTTGTTGGGTCAACATCTCCACTGTACCTGCTCGGTTTTGTCTGTAGGACTCAAAATACTCTTTGAGGTTTATAGGGTCTCCAATGCGGAGCATGGCTTTCCGATGTCCTTTCGGCAAAGGTCGATCAAACTTAAACACTTCCCGCTCTAGTCGAGTCAGGGTATCCAAAAAACGCTCTGGGGTAGGGGAGGCAGCAACATAACCATCGTAAATTGCATCGAAGTTCAGTAGGCGGAGAGTAGCTTGGTAAATTGATTCATAAGTCGTTTCATCAAATTGTTCTAACTCTTGAGCACGGGATTTTAAGACTGACTGAATTTTATACACTCGTTCTCGGATTGGTGTCATGGTTGCCGGTGTTATCTCTAGCTTCTGTTCACACTCACTCAACAGATGAGTTTTGAGCTGGTTAATCCGTTGGTTCCAATCGATCTGAGTGGTTTGGTCTAGATTAAGGTCGTATTCAGTCTCCAAGCGAAGAATTACTTGCTCAGCAACACCCCGTAAACGCCCATAGAAGTTTGGTGCGATCGCATTAATTTTGAACGCCTTCTCTAGACGGGACAGGGTCTGATCAATCACCGGCTTCATGGAATCAGTGTAGTGATACTTCAGACTTACCGGTACTAAATAGAGATTAGGAACAGGTTCACCCTGTTTGACCATTTGGTTCATTGCCTGTAGAGGCAGTTGAATAGCTCCCGTTCGGAAAGGCATAACCGTATCATTTTGATAAGAGCAGCCCCCTTCGGGGAAAATCACCAAATCACAACTTGGTTGCTTCAGTAACTTTAGGGTTTGGGCAATGCTGGTGCGATCGCCTAAACCCCGTCTAATCGAGTAGGCTCCGATCAGGGGCAGAAATTTTTCGCTCCATCCCCGGAAACTCTCGTAAGCCACAACATAGTGAAAGAGTTGCCCTAACCGAGTTGATAACAGAAACAGAACCATCCCATCATCAAGGGTAGGATGATTGGGGAGATAAACCACCCGTTCCTCTTCCAAGCGAGCCAGTTTCTCTAGGTCCGTAGACTCAACCACTAACTTCAGTTGATAAAAATTATCGGCGATCAGATCAGAAAAGCTTTGACAGAGGCGGGTTAATAGGGGATTGAGCCTAGGTGGATAGAATTGAGGGCTTGACAAAACAGACATAGCATGTATTCCAGGAGGAGATCGGAAGATTAGGGAGATGGAGAGATCATAAATACTTTAAACAGTTTGACTTGAAATAAATTATTGTGCCATTTTGCCATTGTCGATGGTCCCATTATTCCCCACCTTTGCTCCCTTCGGGATTTTCCTCACTACAGACAGATGCCATAGTTGTACCGGATCAATTATGGTTTGCCTACTAACCTTTCACATTAGAATTATCAAATAACAAGAATCATCAGTAGTGTCAACATGTTAGATGGTGAAGTCAAACAAAAAACGGCGTCATATACCGCTACGTCACCCTTGATCCTAGCTCTAAAGAGATTGAGCTTGCGTGCGCCGCTTCTGTTTTCGGTAAACTTTATCAAAATTACTATAGCCTTAGTCTTATCCTTAGTAATTTTGGATACTCCCTCAACCCAAGCCGTTGAGTTAGCGGATGGGAGAGTTTCATTTGAGAAATCTCCTAGGTTGTTGGATGCAGTAACTACGTTTAATCAAGCTGATGTGCGAGGAGCAACATACTATTTCACCGTGGACTTACCAGGGGATATTGGTGAACCACTCCAAAGATTAACCATTAATCAGCGTCAAGGAGGATATAAGATTCAATTCTATCCCGAGAAATCCTCAGCATTTGAAGGAACCTACCAAGACCGGGGTCAGCCGTTATCTCTGGGAAGGGTCACAAAAGACGACTCAACCAAAACAATTTCAGTTACCTTCGATCCACCAGTAAACCCAGGAAAAACCATTACGGTTGGGCTTCGTCCTGTTCGCAATCCACGATGGGGAGGCGTCTATCTGTTTGGTGTTACAGCTTTCCCCCCTGGAGAGAACCCCTACGGTTTATATTTAGGTGTTGGACGTTTACAGTTCTATTCTCCAGCGGGAGATAGGCTCAATTTTAGATAACATCTTCGGAACATTCCTTGGATGTTAATTGTTAGTTCATTATTAATTATGAATGATAAAGTTAAAATTAACAATTAACAATTAACACAATCAACCATTTTAAAACTCATTAACCAGACTTGATTTAACCTTTTGCCTGATTATGGGACAAACCATTATTCAAGTAGACGCTTTCACCAGTAAACCCTTTACAGGAAATCCTGCTGCTATCTGTGTTTTACCAACTGCTCAAGATGACAGTTGGATGCAAAACGTAGCGCGAGAGATGAATTTATCTGAAACCGCATTTCTAGTCAAGCAAGAGGATGGTTTCAATTTGCGTTGGTTTACACCAACAGTGGAAGTCCCCTTATGCGGTCACGCCACCCTAGCTAGTGCTCATGTTCTTTGGTCAGAGGGACATCTGTCCCCTGATCAAATGATTCGGTTCTACACCAAGAGTGGATTGCTGATGGCTCAGCGCCAGGGTGAGTGGATTCAACTAGATTTCCCGGTGAATCCCTCAGAAGTTATCAGTACTCCAGAAGCACTCAGCCAAGCCTTGGGTGTACCGATCAAGTGGGTTGGGAAAAATTCCCATTGGCTTTTGGTCGAGGTAGAGTCGGAAGAGTTGGTCAAGCAGATGCAGCCCAATTTCCAACTGATGAAAACCTTACCTCTGTCTGCGGTAATTGTGACTAGTTGGGCTGACAGTGATTCAGAATACGACTTTGTTTCCCGATTCTTTGCCCCCAGATTGGGAATTGATGAAGACCCAGTTACAGGTTCTGCCCATTGTTGTCTCGCTCCCTTCTGGCGCAATCGCAATAGTAAAGATCAGTTCTTAGCCTACCAAGCCTCCTCTCGGGGTGGTGTAGTAAAGGTTAACTATACCGGTAGCGATCGCGTTTTTCTGAGTGGACAAGCAGTTACTATCCTGCGCTCAGAATTGCTAATCTAATCCTGAAGGTTAACCTTCAACCTTGGCCTTTGGCCACGCTACGCGAACAACCTTGGCCAAAAGGCCACGCTACGCGAACAACCTTCAACCAAAGCACCTTCAACCTTCAACCAAAGCACCTTCAACCTTCAACCAAAGCACCTTCAACCTTCAACCCAACCACCTTCAACCAGACCCAGAACCCACTGCCTCAGAAATTGAACTCATGCCTCTTTCCTCCAACTTCTGCAACAGCCCTTGCAGAATCTGCCTTACCATCCATGGACCGTTATAAATCCAACCCGTGTACACCTGAATTAGACTAGCACCTGCGGTAATCTTCTCCCAAGCATCCTCCGCCGTAAAAATGCCTCCAACCCCTATAATCGGTAAGGTTCCTTGAGTTTCCTGCCAGATAAACCGAATTACCTCTGTAGAACGTTGACGCAACGGTGCTCCACTAATCCCTCCAGCTTCTTCCGTTACCGGTTTGCCCGTTGCCGCAATCCGTTGTGTTTTAAGCAGATCCCGACGGATGGTAGTGTTAGTGGCAATAATCCCAGCTAACCCATAGCTTTGGGCAAGCTCAAGGACATCTGCGATCGCATTCCACTCTAAATCCGGGGCAATCTTGACCAGAATCGGCTTTTGGGAAACGTTTTCCTGTTGCAGAGCATCTAAGATCAGACTAAGTTGACTGGCATCCTGAAGCGATCGCAATCCTGGTGTATTTGGTGAACTCACATTAACCACAAAGTAATCCCCCAATTCCCTCAACAGGCCAAAACTCGACCGATAGTCATCTGCTGCCTCTGCTAGGGGTGTTACTTTAGATTTACCTAGATTAATCCCAACCTGTAACCTGTTAACCTTCAACTGTTCTACTTGTAACCTGTTAACCTTCAACTGTTCTAATCGAGCAGCCATTGCTGTAGCGCCGAGATTATTAAATCCCATCCGATTCAGAGCAGCTTTGTCTTCTACCAAGCGAAATAGACGAGGACGAGGATTTCCCGGTTGACCATGAAAGGTTACAGTACCGAGTTCAGCAAAGCCAAACCCTAAGCTTCCCCAAATTCCAGCAGCCACACCATCTTTATCAAATCCTGCTGCTAAACCCATAGGGTTGGGGAAGTTTACTCCCCAGAGGGTTTGTTCGAGGCGACCATCATTTAAGCAAAACCTTTGCTGTAATTGACCCTTAACCCAGTGACCTAGAGTAGATTCCTGATTCGATGACAGCCAGCTCAATAGCGCTAGAGTTCGATTGTGTAACAATTCTGGATCTGTCTTCAACCCAGAAAATAAAATTGGACGAATGGTAGATTGGTAAATATCCATAATACTGAGTGAGTCCGTAGCTCAATGGGTCAGTAGGTCAGCGAGTTAGTAAATCAGTGCTGAACAAAATACTCCACCATCTGGCTAGTTGTTATTAACAACTGTGGATTTACTTCAATTTTTAATTTACCCATTCAAACGTCATACTTTGATTGATTCTTTGATTAATTAGTTGCGTTATGACCAAACCCTAAAAAAAGGGCGTTGTTTGGGTAACTTAAAATGACATTTTTATCACTGAGTTACAATCAGTTTTTGCAACTCTTACTCCCTACTCCCTACTCCCTACTCCCTACTCCCTACTCCCTACTCCCTACTCCCTCACCCAATTTAAAATTTCCTTAGTAAAATCC
>NZ_JAAHFV010000350.1:0-6464 GCF_010672755.1 Moorena sp. SIO1F2 | reverse complement strand
TCAATGTCTTGATGCAGTCGATCATGGGGGGAACCCCCACAGCTAGGCGCTGCTTTGCTACTCCCTACTCCCTACTCCCTACTCCCTACTCCCTACTCCCTAAATCTGATCACCAAACCGATGCTCTAGAGATAACTATCTAAAGCAGCAGCTACCACCCGATGGTCTTCATCCTTCATCAGTTCTCCCAATGCTGCTTTAGCATCGGGGGAATCAAATCGTTTGAGGGCACGGGCAACATGCATCCGAATACGCCACCATTGTGAATTTTTCAGAGCCAGAATTTGCTGCAATGCCTCAGTTTCCTTAACAGTACCAGCCAGTAACCCTAGGGCATCAATTCCTGCTTCTCGGACAGTTGGGTCTTCCCCTGCTAAGCCGCAAATACAAATACTATAGAGTTCTTCTGGACAAGACATTTCCACCAAAGCAGCAAGAATGCTACGGCGCACCAGCCAGTGATCATCCTGTTGAAAGCTAGTGACTAGATGAGATATTGACACGTCTCCATACTTGGACAAGGAATTGGAAGCTTCTGCCCTTACATTGGGATCGGTATCAAATTGGATCAGATTTAACAACGCAGCATAGGACTCGTCACTCCGTTTATTCCCCAGTCCCATTGCTACAAAGGAGCGCACTAAAAACTCTGGGTCCTTGAGTTTACTTGTTAGTAGGGGAACAGCTACATCTGAACCATACTCTCTCAAAGCAGTAAGTGCCCTGAGGCGATCCTGAGCATTTGGACTTTTGAGAGAGATTTCGATTTGGCGGATGTCCATAGCACTACAGAGCCAGCTTTTTTTACATTTCTTAATACCTTTAATCAAAGATTATCATAATTGAGTATACTGCTGTAAAGTGAACTAGCCCTTGCACAGTTCGCCTAAAATCTTCTTAAATCTCTGCATAACTACTTAACTAAAAATTATGCATAGATTAGACGACTTAGTTCCTATGGGAGAGGCCGCTAAGGTTAGGGGTGTCAGCATGGAAAAAATCCTGGCTTACGCAACCACAGCTAAACAAACCTATACTCAGGTCATTCCTGTGGTTGCCTGCCAGGATGAGTCTCAGATTTTAGAGATTATGGGACTTTGTGGAACTGCCAGAGCATTGACCTATAACAAATTAGGTTCGTTGCAAGGTTGGGGGCTTAACTGGAAAAAAGCGGATAAGATTGTTCGCACCATCATGACCCCTGAGCAGATTGGGTTACCTTCTAAGCTCTGGGAGTGGGCAGTCAATGACACAATCAAGGCGATCACTGCTCAACAAGAAGCGGCCAAAGTCTTTATTATCAGGGAAATTTACGGTAAGACTTCCGACAAAAGTGAGCGTAAACGATTGTTAGAACTGCTCAAGACTGACCCCAGGGCTGACCCTTGGTTACATCGGATATTCCGAAAGCAGTATCAGCGTGGGCATACCTTTGTCCGTAATCAGATTGTCTACCAAAATAATGGCTACAAGTGCAAGCGGCTAACCCGTAACACTGTAGAACTTCAAGTAGCTGGGTTAAACCGGGGAAAGCGAGTCAGTCTGAAACTGAAATGTCGCCACGTCCTTAAGGGTCAAATCAGATTAATCCAGAATGGCCAAGGACGGTTAGAAGTTCACACGATCAGGACTAAAGCCATCCCTGCTGTTGAGAAGCCTGTAAAGACCATAGGGTTAGACAAGGGATATACTGAAGCGTTTTATTTATCGACGGGTGAAACAGTCGGTGAGGGTTTGGGGGAATTACTCAGCCGCAAGTCATTGCGGCATGGTAGGACTAACCGCAATCGTTACCGGCTATTCCAACATGCCCAGCGCACACCAGCAAAGCTTGAAACTATAAAGTTCAATAATCTAGGCTACAAGGTCAAATCAAAGCGTTTGGCTCAGGAGAAAGCCACAATCAAAAATTTAATCCGTACAGACTTGAGACGGGCGATCAATGAGCCTACTCAAATCTTTGCCGAAGATCTCACATCACCCATTGTTAACAAGACCCAAGCCAAAGTGATCAATCGGAAGCTTAACCAATGGATGAAGGGAGAGTTACAAGATTCTTTGGTTTCAGTCGCCAAAGAGACAGGGTCAGTCGTTACGACGGTTAACCCTGCATACACATCGCAAGTTGATAGCCAAACCGGGACGTTACTAGGTCAGCGGAGCGGAGATCGCTTTACCCGTTATACGGGGGTTGTGTTACAGGCTGATCAAAATGCCGCATTGAACATCATGCATCGCGGTTCTGACACTGAGATTACTCGGTGGATGAAATATGCAGACGTGCGCAGAGTATTGTTACTGCGCACTGTTCGGTACTTAGCCTCTGACGGGAAAACCGTAACTGAAGCCTTAAACCTGGGTTGGCTTAACTCCAAGTTTAAGACAGAAGCCCTACGGTTAGAGGCCAGTATCACCTAGCGGGGTGCTAGGTAAGGTTAAGCACGGACTAGGGAGAATTGCCCCAATTCACCAACGCTCTGTAACAGCGACCTAGTTAGATGAAACCAGCAATATGAGACACTTTTAGGGATACTGCATAGTTTGACCTAGATTTAGTTCACCCCGTTGCGTTGATGAGATGGTAAGGTCAACCTTCAACCTTCAACCTTCAACCTTCAACCTTCAACAAAAATCAACCATGACGACTCAATTAAGCGACTATATCAAAGAACTAATTACCAAAGCCAGAATTGTCAGCTTTGCCAACTGGCAAGACTCCTATCCCCCAGAGATTATCCAGCATTTCCAGGCAGCTGATGATCACGGTCGCTATCTTACCGATGATGACTTGCACCAGATTAAAGCCTGTTCACCAGATACGGAGCCCTTAATCAATACAGCCAAATTTTTGCGGGATAACGCTTCTGATATTGTTTGCGAAGCCCGGGAAACCGTATTGGCTCAATATCCTGATATTACTAAACCAGGGGGTAGTCTTTATCCCCCCCCACGAGCAGAAGCCTGTTGGCGAGATTTTTGGCATTTCCTCCGGTGTATTACCTATGGGATTGCTGGCAGTAGCACCGAGTTTACTAGTGCTGAAGGACTGCACTATATGAACTTGTTGTACAAAGAAATGCAAGTCCCAATCCCCGCAATGGTATCAGGATTAGAAGAGATAAAGGCAGCTAGTTTAAAGGGATTATCTGAACCGGAAACAATAGCCCCCTATTTCGATCATTTAATTAATCAATTGAAAAACTTTAGCTAATAAAATAAATCAGAAAAATAACTATAAAATATAAAAAAAAATTAAACGATATAGTAATGATTTTCAATGAAATAAAATTTTTTAATTTAAATTAACAAAACCATGTCTATATCCAAATTTAAATACTTCTTTGATTGCTGCGTAGGAACCTGGGTGGCACAACGTACCTATCACGATCTGACTCACCAGCAGGTAGAGCGCTCCCGTACAGAATTCACCATTGAACCCCTGTCTTCTCCCCTCAAAACTAAGGTGTTGATAGATAATCAGCAACCTGACTTACCTAATATCAATGACCTGTGTGGTTATCATCTTGGTTTCGAAACAGTTTCTGAAAAAGGTGAACGGGTGTCCCAACAACTGAATATGCTTTTTGTCCCTCAGCTCGAAGAATCAATGATTCTAGAGGGAGATTATTTACGCGATCGCGCCTACGAAGAAGCTAAACCTAAAGTCGCTCATTTTAGCTTCGATACCAATAAACTAGAACTTTTGATGACCACCTACTATACCCGTGTGGTATCTGTTGATTCTATTACCCTGATCAATCCCAACTTAAGAATCCGCAAAATTATTAATTACCAGCGTCCTCCAGAAAGCGAACCTCTAGACAAGGTGGTGCTAGTAGGATTTGGCGTGGAACAAAAAGTTTGATAATTAGCGTAGCATTTCTCAATTGGGTAAGGTACTTTCGTTCTGGGTTAATGGGAGTCGGGAGTCTTTAATAGGGAATAGGGAATAGGGAATAGGGAATAGGGAATAGGAAACAAATCCTGTGTACCTCATTACTATGATAAATGCTATAAATCCTGTTGATGGTTAACTGTTGACAGTTGACTGTTATGTTTCCGTTGATACTAGTTCTGGTATCCACACATAACTGTCACAAAAGTTTACAATTACTAATGTTGAAGGATTGGAGCCACGGTGTATAACTGAAGGTGTAAATCCGGGTAAAGGCTCTAATTTACTAGGTTTGCGTAACGTACAACACCATTGAGCTGAGGATTCAGCTGCTATACGCAAACAAAATTGTTAACTTTTTTAAATCAAACTACACATAGCAAATGGAGCTTACTGAGTTTATAGAACGTTCTATTGGACGTTGGCGATCGCAACGCAGCGGTCATCACTTAGCGTTTAGTCACTTTGAGGAAATACGCTCAACTATTGATATCGTTGCCCTTGAGGCTGATGACTCAGCTGTGATTGACATTTGCAAACTATACGATATTGATCCCACAACTGCCTTCCATCCCTTTCGCATGAGTTGGGAAGGTGAGTCAGATTGGGATGAAGACGACATCCAGTCTGGGAGTTGCGTTCTAGTCCCTATCCCCGATCCTGAACACCCCGATCGGGGAAAACTGCTCAGAGAGCAAGGCTATGCCGAGACCATTGCAGCAGTGGGCAACTATCACCTTACTGAAGATGGTACATTCACTTTGTTAACGGAGTATGACCGAGCAGCTGCTGAAGAACGGATTTGGTTTGCCACACCGAATTTACGTTTTCGGGTGTCCTTGATTAAAACCAGTTCTGGTCAAGGGGTGACTACAGCCTCGTTTTCTTCAGAAATCCGTGACTTATCCCAATCGGGGTGAAAGTGACCCGGTTGAACAGTTAAGGTCATAATTTAGATTTTTTTTAATCTTTTTTAACTCTAAGTTTTCAATAAATTAATACACCAATGTTGTCTAGTACTACCGATAAAACTACCAGTAATTTACTGACTCTAGCTAGTTGGATGGCTGGAGATTTTAGTAACCAAAAACAAGCGATTGATAATCCTCAGCTTTACGCTCACATTCATGTTTTCTTTCGCCCCTTACCCTTTGATTTTTTTTCCGGTATTGGTTTCTACTCTGAGCAAGCCTATGACTATGATCTATGGAGTCCCTACCGTCAGGGAGTCCATCGCCTGATTGATAAAGGTGATCATACTTATATAGAAAATTACAGCCTTAACGATCCAATTCTTTATGCCGGGGCAGCGCGAGAGCTAGATATTCTCAAAACCATTACCCCTGATGCTATAGAACGTCGCTACAACTGTTCAATGATTTTCTGGCGAGAGGGTGACATGTTTCGTGGCAGTGTAGAACCTGGTTGCCAGTGTTTCATCGAACGTAATGGGCGTAAAACCTATCTGGTCAGTGATGTGGAACTAACTGAAACTACTTGGATAAGCCTAGATCAGGGTATGGATGTCAATACTCATGAGCACGTATGGGGCTCAGCAGCTGGTCATTTACGATTTGATAAACGGCAAAGTTTTGCTGACGAATTACCTGATTTGTAGCGCGGATGTATAGTGCCTAGTTATCAGCAATAAGGGATTGGATTGTCACACAAATACCAACAAACAAATACTAACAAATACTAAGCAAAGTAGGGTAGGTAAAGTCGTCTAATCTAGACTACTCAAAATAACCAATTTTTTTGGTTACCACCCGACAAGCTTAAAACTGGTATTTTATTTTATTGCTACTCTATTAGCAATGATTATGGAAGTGATTATTAGGTATGCCTAAAGCCTAAAACCTAAAACCTATAGGGTTCCTAAATGAATTGTGATGATTTTTGTCCCTATTCCCTACTCCCTACTCCCTACTCCCTTTGTTATCAAACCACTATCATAAAATCTTAATTATCATTAGAGTTGAGGATGATTTGTGTACAGCTAATGCTACCGCCAAGAGCTCAAAAAAAGATGCAGTGCTGGATTAGGAGCAGACATTTAATCTGCTCGGGTCACTTTTTTATCTTTGAGACGGTAGAATATACAACAGTTGAACGATTCTCGGAATGTGTCGAGAGTCTCGGAGGAAGTGTAATATCGGTTAAACCCATTAAAAAAATTTGGATTGGCTCCCATCGCCAAGTTATTTTGTATCAAGCTAAAGCCAGTTTACATACACCTCATCATGATCTAAAACAATACTGGATAAAATACGGGAGCTTCCGCACCAGATTTGATGAACGTTCTTGAAAAATCCACCCACGAATATCAAGTCAGGTTGAATACCCATAATTAGAGGGAGTGTGGGGAGATGGGGAGATGGGGAGATGGAGATGGGAGAGATTTGTCTTAAGGATAATTATACCGAGATGATATAAACCAGTTTTATAGCTAAGCTATCAGCTGTTGGCCAAGGCCAATGGCTGATAGCTTAATGCTTACCAATTGCTTGAGGTACTTTCGTCCTGGGTTGCGCGGGAGTAGGTAGTAGGGAGTAGGGAAGTCAGAAGA
>NZ_JAAHFV010000035.1:0-34451 GCF_010672755.1 Moorena sp. SIO1F2 | reverse complement strand
TCCTGTCCTAAGGTTTACAACTATAGCAAGTTTTATCAAGGTATTTACAAGTACTTTAGGTTAGTAAGTTAGTATTAAAAATCTGATTAAAAATATATTAAACTTATTATCTATACCTAAAAAAAATTAACGTAATCTTAACGTAATCTTAACAAAAATTAACTATTGAAAATTAACAGTATAAACTAAGTAACTTAACTATGATGAATACTGAACAAAACCATGCTCCTATAATCCTGGTCGCAGATGATGATATCCCAACCCGGACAATGCTGTGTAAACTTATGGAAAATGAGGGATATAACGTCGAAGATGTAGGAGATGGCGAGCAGTGTCTGGCAGCTTATACTGAGCTAAAACCGGATATAGTATTGCTGGATGCTATGATGCCAGTGATGGATGGGTTTATGTGTTGCTCCCAAATGCAAAAGCTACTTAAAAATGAATCAACACCAGTATTAATGATTACTGGACTTAATGACCAAGCTTCCGTTGATTGGGCATTTCAAGTCGGAGCAACGGATTATATAACTAAACCCATCCAACCATCAGTGCTAAGGCAGCGTGTCCGTCGTCTTATCGAAGCTAATCGAGCCGAAAAAACCTTACGGGAGAGGGAGAAACAATATCGTTCTGTCGTAGAAAGTGTTAAAGAAGTGTTTTTTCAAATCGATGCCACTGGACACTGGATATTTCTCAATTCCGCCTGGACTACTTTCACTGGCTTTACTGTAGAAGAAAGTCTAGGTAAAAATTGTCTAAAATTTATTGATCCTGATGATCAGGAACGTTATCAACAATTGTGGGAGTCTCTAGTCAACGGTGAAAAGGATTCCTTTAAACATGAAATAAGATATGTTACCAAAACAGGGAAGTGCAGCTGGGGGGAGATTAATATTCAGTCAAGCTTGATAATTGATGGTGTAGTTACCGGTTTTTCTGGTATGCTACAAGACACCACTGAACTTAGAAAAGCTCAAGCTTTAGAAAAAGAGAAAATAAAATTGGAAGCGGATATCCAAGAACGAGAACGTCGCTCAGAAATCATTCGCAAATCTCTAGAGCAGGAAAAAGAACTGAGTGAACTTAAATCTCGGGTTATTAGTACGATATCTCATGAGTTTCGTACTCCACTGACGATGATTCAATCCTCTACTGAATTACTAGCTAAGTACAGTGAGAAACTGTCAGACGATAAAAAACTGAAACATTTTCAACAAATTGGATGGGCGGTTGAACACATGAACCAACTCCTGAGCAATGTGATCTTCCTAGATAAAACTGAATCAGGGGAACTTGATTGTCATCCTGAATACTTGAATCTAGATAAACTATGCCAAAAAATTATTAATAATTTACAGGTTACTTTAAATAGTGACTCTAAAATTGATTTTTCTAGTCATAGTAATTCTAGTAAAGTTAATTTAGATGAACAGCTAGTTGGACAAATTTTGACTAATATACTCTCTAATGCGGTTAAATATTCTCCCCAAGGAGGCATCATTAAGTTTGACGTATTTTGTCAGCCAGAAGAAGCTATTTTAACTATTCGGGATTCAGGGATTGGTATTCCAGCAAAAGAAAAGCAACGAGTGTTTGACTCTTTCTATCGAGCCACTAATGTTGGTGCTATAAAAGGAACAGGATTAGGTCTGGCTATTGCTAAAAAATGTGTTGAATTGCATCGGGGTAAGATTAACGTGGACAGCGAAGTTGGCGTGGGAACAAAGTTTCAAGTAATCTTGCCATATTTGGCTTAGATATAGCAATTCTACGACTTGTGAGGTACAAATATCTGGGTTTTAGGGAGCAGGGAGCAGGGAGCAGGGAGTCGGGAGTCGGGAGTCGGGAGTCGGGAGTCGGGAGTCGGGGTTGTGGAAAATGAACAAAATTACAACAATCCCCGACTTGTGAACAAGCCGGGAAAGCATATTATACCAATCCTAATGAATTGTGAGAATTTTTGTTCTCTTTTCCCTACTCCCTACTCCCTACTCCCTACTCCCTACTCCCTACTCCCTACTCCCTGTTCCCTGTTCCCTTTGGTATAGGTATTGGCATTTGGATGGGGAAAATCGTCCTCGCTTCAGCTCGGGTGAAATATGGGGCTAAACAGGTCTTGCCCTTGAGAAAAATCCCTCAACCATGAGGGTTGTAGCTGACGGGTTTACCTGCTGAAGTCCGTCATTTTTTTTTATCGGGCTTTCAGCAGGTATGAGGACTTAGGATTTGACAAATTGACGGTAATGTGATTAAAGCTCAAATTGTTGCAACAATCTTATGGGAGATTGAGTAGGAACGGGAATGTAGGGTTTGAGATGAGGTTTGATATGAGGTTTATGAGGTTTGATATGAGTTTTATGAGGTTTGATATGAGTTTTATGAGGTTTGAGATAAGTAGTATGAGCTTTTACATGAGCTTTTATATGAGCTTTTATGAGGTTTGAGATAAGTAGTATGAGGTTTGAGATAAGTAGTATGAGCTTTTATATGAGCTTTTATATGAGCTTTTATATGAGTTTTATGAGATTCAAAACTGTGAAAAATCCTAAGATAGTCATGTGTAGGGGAACCAAAGAATGTAATCAGTTCTTTTTTCCTACAATCCCTTTGTAAACAGTCAATCTAACAGGAGTTAGTTATGGTAACTTTTAAATCTGCTCATGGTGAGGAACACGAGCATATCTACGGTGCTGTTGATAAAGACGGCAAGATGTGGGGTGAAGGCTTCACTGTTCAAAAAGATCAGGCAGGGTGTTACACAATAAAATTTGAGCCTAATCAATTTGGCGCAAAGCCTGGAGTAGTCGCTTCAGTTTATGTGGATAGTATAACTAGCGTGACTAATAACCTGTCTGTTTTAGTATCTGAGGTTTCAGAGTCTAGTTTTAAATGCTACACTTTGGATACAACAGGGTGTTTGGATTATGCTCCTTTCACCTTTATTGCTTTTGGTGAAAAGAAGTAAACTGACTAGGAGAAATAGCGGTTATAGCCCTTGTGTAGCAAGGGATACAGCAGAGGAATAAAAAAAAAGATAGGTCAAATATAGTAACCCTGACCTATCTACCAAAAATAATAGCTAAAACATACCAGGAAATTCTACAAAATCAGCTGTATCACAGCAGGTATTTGTTGGTGACCTTAGTCGTTGCGAGCCTAAAACTACTCAGACAGGTCAAACTAGAAGTGTTAGCTCAAGCGCTACCGTTGCCTATTTTGTTTGAGAGTAGTCCCCCTGTCAGAGCATGAATAGCAAGTGTACAGAAACTTACTCTGAGGCTGAAATTCAATCACTGTAAGCGTTTCAAAATCGTTTTTTTAAAACGATCACGCTTATCAATTTAACTAATGGTTAATTTGTACAGTAATTGGAAGGTTTCAAGGGTTTGACAGGTCTAATTCTCAGAGGGTTTAATTGGTACGCTGATTTTATTCCTCTTCCATAACCATTGATCTTCATAGAAATGATCGAAGGATGTGATTCTTAAAATCACATCCTTCGATCATTTTTATGGAATTAGTCGTTAAAACAACGAGAATCAAGGCGTTGCGCCAGTCAAGTAATGAATAGGAGATTAGTGGGCATCCTCCCCGCGCGAACATAAGCAGGAAACTGGCAAGATGCCAGTTCTACACAAGATGCCAGTTCTACACAAGATGCCAGTTCAACGCAAGATGCCCATTCTACAGGTGCGACCCTTGGCGAATTTAACTCGCCAAGGTCAAGTGTCCACTAACCTTCAACATTCAACATTCAACCTTCAACCCTCAACCTTAAATATTCAACCTTCAACCTTAAACCTTCAACAAGCCCTTATAACTGAGGTACATACTGTGGCTTCTCAGGCACATCGGTGTACTCAGCCACAATTTGACGGAACTCTTCACCCTCAATAGTTTCTTTTTCAATCAACAGATCCACCAATCGGTCAACCGCATCTCGATTATCCCGAATGATCTCTCGTGCTTCTTGATGGCAATGTTCTATAATCTCACGAACTTGCTGATCAATCCGAGCAGCAACCTCTTCAGAGTACTCTGCCCTAGACATTAATCCCGCACCGAGAAAGACTTCTCCCTCTTGGCTTTCTAAGGACAGAGAACCTAAGTCACTCATGCCGTAGCGAGTTACCATTTGCCGTGCGATCCCAGTCAACTGCTGCAAATCACCACCGGCACCAGTAGTGACTTCAGCATGACCGAATACTTCTTCTTCGGCAGCTCGACCCCCTAAGGCTCCAGTAATCCGAGCCAAAAGCTGAGCTCTGGTAATTAAACCTTGTTCTTCACTAGGAGTAAACCAGGTTAGACCTTGAGCTTGTCCTCGGGGAATCAGGGTAACTTTCTGTACGGGGTCGTGATCCTTGACTAGGGTACCAATAATAGCGTGACCAATTTCATGATAAGCAATCAATCGCTTGTTCTTGCTATCTACCAGGGGAGTACCTTCCATCCCAGCCACTACCCGGTCAACCGCATCATTGATTTCCAGCATGGTAATCGCTTCTTTGCGACGGCGAGCAGTCAGGATAGCGGCTTCATTGAGGAGGTTGGATAAATCAGCACCAGTGAATCCAGGAGTCCGTCTTGCGATCACTTCGATGGAAATTTCTGAAGCCAGTTTTTTATCCCGAGCATGGACTTCCAAAATCTTAACCCGCCCTTTCAGGTCTGGGGGATCTACCATCACCTGGCGGTCAAAGCGTCCGGGACGTAACAGAGCTGTATCCAGCACATCCGCACGGTTAGTAGCCGCAATCACGATAATGCCGGTGTTTCCTTCAAACCCGTCCATTTCCGTCAGCAATTGGTTTAGGGTTTGCTCCCGTTCATCGTTACCACCACCAATTCCAGCTCCCCGTTGCCGTCCTACCGCATCAATTTCATCGATAAATATCAAGCAAGGGGCATTTTCCTTAGCTTTTTTGAACAAGTCACGAACCCTAGAGGCACCAACACCCACGAACATTTCCACGAATTCGGAACCAGAGATACTAAAGAAAGGCACTCCTGCTTCACCAGCGATCGCTTTTGCTAAGAGGGTTTTACCAGTTCCAGGAGGACCGACCAGCAGCACACCTTTTGGTATTCGTGCTCCGACAGCGGTAAACCGTTCCGGTTGCTTGAGGAATGTAACTACTTCTTCGAGTTCCTCTTTGGCTTCTTCGATACCGGCCACATCATCAAACAGGACCCCAGTTTTGGCTTCCATCATGAACCGCGCCCGGGATTTCCCGAAATTCATCGCTTGACCAGGACCACCATTCATGTTGCTGGAGCGACGGAATAGGAAAAATAATCCCGCAATCAAGAGAATCGGAAAAATTAAATTCCCCAGCAGTCCCCAAATTGCCCCATCATTGCGAGCGGGATGGGAAGTCAGAGCAATATTAGACTCTCTGAGCTTAGAAATCAGTTCCGGCGCACTAATGGGCAGATCTACTCGCAGCCGCTGTAAGCGGTTATCAAGATCCACATCCACAGCTTCTACAATCGCTGTGCGACCACTATCATAGAGGTCAACACTAGTGACTCTACCGGAATCAATATAGTCCAAGAAGCGGCCATAGGTCATGCGAGTACTGGCGGTATTACTACCCATATTCCCGGTAGTACTGGCAAATGTTCCCTGCCAAAAGAAAAAACCAATGACTAGGGCAGGTAATGTCCAGAGTAGGAGTATTCTCCAAGAAAATTTCATGTGTTATTCGCCTCTATTATTGGTAACGAATGCTGGTATCACCCTGTGAGGGAGGATCTGATTACAAAGCAAATCAAGATCAAATATCCATTCAATACCCTAAAACCGTTTGCCTATAGTATGTTTGTATTTTTGGTCAATACCCATGAGGGGTATTGCCACATAACTGGTGATAACACAAGTTATTGTAACGTTATTTTAACTAAATTTAACATAAATCTCATTATGTGAGCAAGGGAGTGATCGCAAGGCTTGTAATGCTGTTTCCCAGGAGGGTGGGAGGTGTGGGAGGTGTGGGGAGGGTGGGAGGTGTGGTGAGGATGGGGGAGATTTCTATGAAAAGCAGTTATCAGTTATCAGTTACACTTGGAATAGGCTTGTTGATGTCATGATCTCAATAAGGTGTTTAGGGACAGAGCTAAACAGGTAAGGCTGAGGTTGGAGCAAGATAATTATCGTTTGGTAACTAGTTACTTTGTGCTTTTGGAAGGGGCTGATGCTTTAACTTCCGTAAGATTTCGTCACCAAACTATTAATTTGCTCAATCGCCTCAAGGGTTTGGCAGGTTTGCGAGTAATTGAGGTTAGTCAAAACCTAATATGAACCATCAACCTAGAAATAATCGAACTGTGAATAGATTTCGCAATTGGTTGGGAGGGGTTTTCGCCTTTCTCATGGCAAGCGGAATAATAGGGACTGTTACTGGATGGATTCCTAATTTTATTAATTGGATTACCAATGAGGAACCAAATGTTAGCTGGACTGTTTCTCCTCTCCAAGGCGACGCACCGCTAAAAGTCATTGCAGACACAAACGCTAGTGATCCTGATGGCGATACTTTAAAAATTTCCTGGTATGTAGATGATGATTTGCAAACAGAGGGAAGTAATACAAGCCATGAATTCAATCTTAAAACACCTGGACAATATCGATTGCGTGCATTGGTAACTGATGGCCGCGTTATTAAAGCAGTTGAGCGCATTACAATCGCTACTGTGAATCGTCCAGTAATTCCCCTTGAGTCAATGGAACTAGACCGCCCATTTTCTCTAGAAGCCCCTGAAAAACTGGTAGAATTGCCAACAAAAATCATAACAAATGGCTATTCTTTGTCCTTAACAGCTTACAAATTTTCCGGTGCTGTTACCACAATCCGGGCGTTTAAAGAGGAAAAGGCTTTAAACGGAAAAAACGGTGGCAATGCTAGACCTGGTACCAATGGTCAAAATGGTGGTCAAAACCCAGGTGAAATGGGTCAAAATGGTAGTAATGGCACAAATGGCGCAATAGGTAAAGACTCTGGTTTAATTTATATTAAAGCAGAAGTTATTGATGTTCCATTAACTATTACAAACAATGCTCAACACGGAGGTAATGGTGGCATTGGAGGTAATGGTGGCGATGGAGGCAAAGGGGGCAAAGGAAAATCTTCCAAAGATGGTATAGGTATTGGTGGTGTAGGTGATTGTAAGCGAGGTCCTGGACGTGGTGGAAAGGGTGGTGTTGGAGGTGATGGCGGTAAAGGAGGTGACGCTGGAGCTGGTGGTAAAGCTGGAGGTGTAACCATAGAAGCATCAGAGGCTAAACGTCTTGAAATTGAAGCTTTAGGGGGCAAAGCAGGTCAACCAGGCGCTGGAGGTACTAAGGGGAAAGGTGGCAATGGTGGAGACGAAGGCAATGTCACAAAATACTGTAGGACCAAAGACCGATATGGTGCTAGGGGTGCTGATGGAACAGCAGGTATTAAGGGCGCAACAGCAAAGAATGGAGTCAATGGTCAAATTTCAGTTCGCATTGGCTCGAAGACTTATAAGAGGGAAAACGGCAGTCTGAGTTACCCATAAGTGTCTCGGCAAAATGTAAGCGCAGCCAGCGCTATAGAATCACCTCAAAAAAACATTAGCGCATCTGTTTCACTAAGCTCTATGGCCAACCTACACAGGTAAGGGGTCTCCCGTTATACCCGCGCATGAAGCGCGGGAGGGGAATTACCTGACGAGGTATTTTGGTGCAAGGACATAACTCTTTAACTGCTCAATCGTAACGCCACCACAAGAAGCCACAAAATAAGATCCTGTCCAGAAAACTTTTTTGTCTCCGTAGAACCGTTTCAAGTACTTAGGAAAACAGTAACGGATCAATCTACTGGTCACAGTTTTGATATTGGCTATTAGCTTGACCGGAGCAACCTTAGGATTAAGGCCAATCAGTAAGTGGATATGGTCTTGTTCTCCGTTGAATTTCACTAAATTACATTCCAATTTAATGCAAGTATCAGAGCATATTTGTTTCAACCTGACAAGATTTGATCTGATATAGATTTTCGTCTGTATTTTGTTACTAACACAACATGTACGGTAATACGCTAAACCGACCTGTTTTCTTTTGTGTAATTGCCTTTAATCTTCTGCAATAAGTGCTACAATAAACCTATGATACTCACTTACTGCTACCGAATCAAACCAAGTCCCGAGCAAATTGCCACCATGGAAAGATGGCTTGAATTGCTGCGTCGTCATTGGAACTACGCTTTAGGACAACGGCTTGATTGGCTTAATCGGACTCGTTCGCCCATTTACAGATGTAGCTTAGTCAGTGAGCCAATTGGTGAAATTCCAGAGCCGGTAACCTATTATACTCAGCAGGCCGCTCTTAAGGAAACTAAGCAGTTGTTTCCTGAGTACAAAAAAATTTACGCGGAAACTCAACAGGTCAATCTGCAAAGACTTAATAAAGCCTGGGACAGATGGAGGAGACCCGATTCCAGTGGGAACAGAGGTGGTAGACCTCGTTTTAAAAAGCCTGGAAAACTCCGATCATTCGTTTTTCCCAGAATCAACAATTCTAAAGCAGGGGCACACCTAGTTGATGGCGTCTTAAAACTAAGCAGAATTGGGTCAATACCTGTTGTAATGCATCGGCCATTACCTAAAGGTTTTGTACTCAAGCAATGCACTATAGTCAAAAAGGCTGACGGTTGGTATTGTTGCATCTCAATGAAAGACGATACCGTTCCTGAAATACTGCCTATAGATACAGTTAAATCTGCTGTCGGAATTGATGTTGGTCTAGAAAAGTTTTTGACTACATCTGACGGGGAAGCAGTGCCTATCCCTCAGTTTTACAGAAAAGCTCAAGATAAGCTTGCTCAGGCTCAAAAAGTAATCTCGCGCCGCCTTAAGGGTTCTAAGAACTGGGAAAAAGCTAAACATAAAGTGGCTTTGTTGCACCTTCACTTAACCCGTTGTCGGAAGGAATTTCATTATCAGGTTGCTCATTGGCTGTGCAATAAATACGACCTAATCGCTCATGAGAGTTTAAACATAAAAGGTCTCGCTAGAACTAGATTGGCTAAATCAATAAATGATGCAGCTTGGGGAGCATTTCTGGAAATATTACAAGCAGTGGCGGTAAAACGCGGTTTGTTAGTTCAGGAAGTAAATCCACGCGGTACAAGCATCGAATGTTTTAACTGTGGTTCTAGAGTAGAAAAAAGTTTAAGCGATCGCGTTCACTGCTGTGCTAGCTGTAACGTCAAAATCGATCGTGACTGGAACAGCGGGATTAATATTTTAAATCGTGGACTATTGGCGGTTGGACTACCGCTTAATGGCTGTGGTAAATCGGTACATGATATCGAGGAACAGCAAATTTCATTCGTGAGATTGAGAAGCCCACATCATAATCTTTGATTTGATGTGGGAGTAGTCACAAGAAACAGACGCGCTAGTTTTATCTAAATCCTCCAAAAGGAGGATTTACTTTATACCAGCCGTAACCTATTAGGTTTTTACTAGTAGGTTTCTACGTGCCAGCGATGTGCTTTCTTCATTTGCTGTCGGTATGTAGTCCAATCTACATCCTCCTTAGCCGCTGCAGCGGTCAAAGCCTCATCAATACCACCTTCCATACCTTTTAATCCGCAGATGTAGGTATGGGTGTTTGGTTCCTGCATCAGCTTCCACAACTCGTCAGCATGTTCGGCCACCCTGTGCTGGATATACATTTTGCCCCCTTCAGAATTCTTCTGCTCACGGCTAATGGCATAGGTGAGGCGGAAGTTATCTGGGTTATTCTGCTGCATTGCTTCTAAATCATCTTTGTAGAGGATGTTAGGGGTAGTAGAAATACCAAAGATCAGCCAAGCCAAGCCCTTGAACTTGTAATCTTCGTGCTGCTCCTTAAACATCCGCCATAGGAAAGCGCGGAATGGTGCAATACCAGTGCCCGTTGCCATCATGATGATATTGGCATTGGGGTCTGATGGCAGCAACATCTCCTTACCCACCGGTCCAGTGATTTTGACATCATCCCCTGGATTCATAGTGCAAAGGAAAGTAGAGCAGACACCGTTTACGGTCTCCCCAGTTTCAGGATGTTTGTACTGCAGCTGTCTGACACACAGGGATACTGTCTTATCATCCAGGTCATCGCCGTGACGAGTAGAAGCAATGGAGTACAGACGAAGCTTGTGGGGTTTGCCTTTGTCATCAGTACCATCGGGAATAATCCCAATACTTTGACCTTCGAGATAGCGCAGCTCACTTCCAGAAAGGTCAAATTTGAGGTGACGGCAATTACCAATACCCCCTTCCCGGACTAGTTGTTCGTTTGATATACACTTACCAATGAAGGGGTTTTTGGGTCGATAGGTATTGACAGGGATACCATCTTTTGCCTTTTTGGCTTTTGCTTGAGTCATAGGCTTAGTTGTGTTTTCTGACTGGGTTGGTTGTGTTTGGGCCACTGACCCATTAGCAGCACTACTGGATAAAGGTTTAATGCTGACAATCTTCCCTCCCATGCGAGCAATCCGCTGCATTTCCTGCTTCATGCGGTTATAGGGCACCGTCAACAAAACGGTGCCACTCTGGCGAATCGGTCCATTTTGACGAAGACCGACTACCTCATAAACGTAAGTGCGACTACCAAATTCTGTAACAGTGCTGGAATTAGTAGACTCGCTAGGACTATACATTGCTTCTATTGCTCCAAACCAAACTGACTATGTATTGCTAACTATGTATTGCTAAGACTTGCCTTGGCACCACAAACAGACTCACGGTCCGATGGGTGAGCGGCTAGTAATAACCCCGAATAATGCCTTATTAGCGTAACATTGTAAAGCTATGCCCAGTAATGTTTTTGGTTTATCAGGGAGAGAATTAGTGTAGAGGCACTGCTAGGCACTACTCTCAAGTTACATGATGAGTAACTCAAAAACTGTAAATCCTGACTCAATTTAATTTTTTCTTTAAAAAATGCCCAACAAACCTTAGCATAAGTACTAAGCGAGGTAATGCTACTGACAATCAGCCTTGTATAAGCAATCTGGTTTTGGTAAAATCCACTATGAGCAGCTAGTAGTAAATACTTAAGCAGAGCTTGGCTTTGGTCTTCCTTAGTGGTTAGTACTTAAGCGAGTGGATTTATGGTGGCATGTTATCAAGCACCACTATAAGCGTGTGTCAGATTGCTCCCAGGCTTGGGCTTTGGCTTACTGAAAACTGATTTGAGAATATGTTTTACGTTAGAGGGAAGATATGACCACAGATCTGGAGAGGGTGGTAGTTATAGGAGTTGCTGGAGACTCAGGATGCGGTAAATCAACGTTTCTGAAGCGTTTGACCGATCTATTTGGCAAGGAGTTCATGACGGTGATTTGTCTGGATGACTATCACAGTCTGGATCGCAAACAGCGCAAAGAAAAAAAAGTTACTGCCCTTAATCCTAAGGCCAATAACTTTGACTTGATGTATGAGCAAATCAAAACGCTCAAAGAAGGTGGGGTCATAGACAAACCTATCTACAACCATGAGACCGGTGAAATTGATCCACCAGAGCGGGTTGAGCCTAATAAAGTCATAGTCATTGAAGGTCTGCACCCTCTTTATGATGAGCGGGTGCGTGAGCTGGTTGACTTCGGCGTTTACCTAGACATTAGCGATGAAGTCAAAATCCAATGGAAAATCCAGCGGGATATGGCAGAACGGGGCCATCGTTATGAGGATATCCTAGCGTCCATTGAAGCTAGACGTCCAGACTTTGAAGCTTACATTGAAGTCCAGAAGCAATACGCTGATGTGGTCATTCAAATCTTTCCCACCCAGCTGCTTCAGGGAGAGGCAGCTAAGGAAAGCAATCTACTGCGGGTGCGCCTAGTTCAGAAGGAAGGGGTGGAAAACTTCGACCCAGTTTATCTGTTTGATGAAGGGTCAACCATCGACTGGAGACCTTGTGGTCGGAAGCTAACCTGTGCTTATCCTGGTCTGAAAATGTACTATGGGCCAGACAGCTACATGGGTAACGAAGTCTCTGTACTAGAGGTAGATGGTCAGTTTGATAACCTAAACGAGATGATTTACATCGAAAGTCACCTCAGCAATACCTCAACCAAGTACGATGGAGAGATGACCGAGTTATTGCTCAAGCACACCGATTATCCTGGCTCTAACAACGGTTCTGGGTTGTTCCAGGTTCTGGTTGGTCTGAAGATGCGGTCAACTTATGAAACCTTGATATCCGCTCCAGCCAAAGTAGCAGCCAAGGTGTAGTATGGTCTACAGGAGCTGATGGAAACAATGTTTGCGTGACTCCAATTCCATCAGCTTCCTCAGAGGGAACAAACCGAATCAGAGCATAAGATTGGCATGGTATCGGATAGAGTTATAAAGATTTGGATAGCTAGCGTTTTGGTGTTTTTTGTGATGGTGGAAATCTACCAGTGGGTTAGACACGTAACTCTACCACTACCAGTGTTTATCTTAGCAGGAGCCTTATTAGCGATCGCTTCTAACTATGGCAAGCATCCAGGCTGGATTTTTCGCCAGCCTTCTTTCCCATCTGATTCATCTAATCCCAATCCAAGCCAAGACAGCCAAGACCAAGACCTTACCAATACTGCTAACTTAAACCCTACAAAGCAGTCCTTATTTCCTACCTTGCCTATCCCACAAAAATCAATTTCTTTTATTATCAATCGTCCTTTTAAAAAAAAGGATGAGTGAAGAATTCATCTAAGCATTCAGCAGTTAGCTGTCAGCAGGGAACAGGGAGCAGGGAGCAGGGAGCAGGGAGTAGGGAACAGGAAACAAACATTCTCTTAATTGATTTAAGATTGCTGCTATAGCTGATAGCTGATAGCTTACATTAACCGTTCATATTCCGCTTCATTTGCTCCAACTCTTCATCCATTTCCCAGCTTTGAAACTGTTGCTCTAAAGGGTCTACACCAGAAGGAATATTGTATTGGTTACTGTTGGTAGTCTGATTCCAGGCAAATGTCTGGGAGTTCCCCTTCGGCTGAGCACTTGCGCGAGCTGCTGCTGTATCTCTAGCTTTAGCCTGCACTTCAGCCCGACGGTTTTTAATCTGTTCTTGGAGTTCCTTGGCTTTAGTAATGCGCTGTTTAACTCCTTCCATCTGGCCCCAAAGCTGATTGCCTTGACGTAACAGAGCTGCTTCTCGCTCTTGAGCTGCTTGAGCCCAATCAAATCTGTTGTGGGACTTAGCCTTTTTAATACGCTCATGCCAACGTTGAATGTCTTTGGCAACGGCGAGAATTTGGTCTTGCAACCGCTTTTCCTGTTGCTGTAAGTCAATAATTAGTCGCAGTGTGTCTTTTTCTTGCTCCCGTAACTGCTCCTCTAGTGCCTGTAGCTCTAGATGAGGATTGTTGCGGAGAAATTCTTCTAGACGACTTTCTAGAAATCGATTCAGGTCTTCAAATAGTCCCACTGCACTACTATCCTATATCCTATTAGTAATATATCTTGGACTCTGTTATCTATGTTATGCAAAAATCTAAAGATTTACCTAATAATTGTAAAAAATATTTACATGTAAATATTTTTTACATAATTTGCTTGACATAGGAAACTTCAGAAAATTACAATTTGGTCGTAGGCTTTTTTGTAAAATATTAAATTTGGAAAAAACCACATGAAAACTTTACTCAAAGTTTGTCAAACTCTGGTAATTACTCTCGTAATATCGGTAACTCTATTGGGAAATCCTTGGATGGCATCCCCAGCAGCAGCCCAGTGTGATACACCTTATGTACCTCTTCTACGGGAAAATGGCTTCGTGCATCGGGTAAATGTTCCGGATCTGGATGAGGCCACATTTTTTTATGGTAAAACCCTTGGTCTGTCATGCAATCCAACATTTTACGCGCCTCCATTTTGGGCTGAATTTTATTCCAAAGAAGATCCAAAAACAAGTATAGGACTTTCTGCCAATCCCTACGAACCATTTCAACCAAGGACAGTTGGGACACTGGTTGTACCTGACATTGGTAAAGCTTGTACAAACCTTAAGGAAAATGGAATTCCTATTGAGGACAGTGAATATGCTGGCAGTGGTGTATGCTTGGCTTTTTTCAGAGACCCTTATGGAAATGAGTTGGCTTATCGTCAAGAGCAATGGTTTGATTCCTATCCAAAGAGAGATTGTTATTTTATCACTCACACAGAATGTTCTCCTGGATTCTAGATGAATTTTCAAAGAGTAAATATTACAGCTAAAAACCCCTTCGCCTTGGATTGTAGAGTTTTTTCAGTTTCAGTAATTTTTTACTCTACTGTCAATTAATTAACTGTTTGAAAGTTGTAATTAGGCTAGTAGTTTTACTGTAGTCCCAGAGATATATTTCGTGGGCTATAGCAAAACTACTAGCAAATATTTTTTTATTACTAATTTAGTACTACCTGAACCAGAAACACATCGCCATATTTAATACTAGTTAATTTAAAACCGGCCATTGGGCTTTGTGCGATCGCACAAATTGGGTATGCGATCGCAAACATAATATAACCCACTACAAAATACCATTGGCAATTGGCAACCGAGCCATCCTGTTGTTAATTTTGGCAGAGGGTGAGGGCTGTTTTTTTGGAGTAGATACAGGGATTTATCACCCGTATTTCATCTAACTAAAAATGTTGTCCAACGTAAATTGAACGAACTTCACCATTGCGTCGAATCACTGCTTCCTGATTATCTACAGACACTAGAGTCCAACCGCTATTACCAATGGCTTCCCCCAGCTTAATCCGTTGGGTAACACCATCAATTTTAAACAAAGCAGCAGATTGCTCTCCTAGCTCCAGTAATCCTACCAAGGTATGTTTGATAGCAGGTGATGTTCGTGGGGGAGGTGGGGGGGCAGGGAGTCGGTCAAGAGTAGCAGTGGGCAGGGGGTCTGGGATTGGTGGTGGCGGTAATTCTACAATAGTTGGTGGCGGTGGTTCTAGAACATTTGGTGGCGGTGGTTCTATAGCAGTTGCTGACGGAGGTTTCGGGATTGGTGATGGGGATGGTGTAAGTTCAGGGGTGGTAGGAGGGGATGGTTTAACTGGCGCTGATGGCGCTGAGGATGCTATGGCAGGATCAGGGGTTGGAAGCTTTTCAATTGGAATATAATAAACTCGTTCTAAGACACGTTCTTTGACAGCAGTTGGTGGTGCAGTTGCTGCTGAGTTACGAGCTACCGGAGGATTGGCAAGGGTGGGGTCTGGTAATGATTGGGCGATCACAGTCTTTTTGATAGCTTGTGCTTTGCGGTCAATCACTTCTAGCGATCGCAACATATAGTTAATAAACTGGGCATCAGGTTCTGATACTTTGCCTTGTTGAACTGATACTAAAGCCACTAAGTTGTTCAACCATGACCAAGTTAGCTTTCCTTGGCTAGTCAGCCACATTATTGTGATTGCTGATAGGGAAAGTAAGGCTAAAGTCCATAGGAGCTTGTCTAAAAACCGACCAGAGTTATCCGCGACAGTACTAGAGTTAGTATCTGCCGTTGTGGTTTGCAACTCACTTGATGTGGTTTCGGCTAACTCCTGGGTTGAGGGGAGTGGCGATTCCAGAAAGGGAATAATTGCCGCTGATATGGGAATTTTCTGGATTGCTATCGGTTCCAAGGAGACATAGTCTGGCTCAGGGGGTTCTGTCGGCAACTCGCAGCCGTTTTCAATCATTTGGTACAGATCCCCAAATAAATCATCCATTAACCTATCGGCTTCAGCATCGACCGACCATGGCTGAATGGGAAGGGGAGGGTTCAACCGCTCTGTTGATTTTTCTTTGGTAATCACATCCTGAGACATCGATGGTATCTCTCGTTACTATGACTTTGACTATATACTTCAGAAGATTATCTAGGGATCTCTAACAGATTACCCTGAGATTAGGGAGCCACAACAGCGCTGAACTTTCGTTCCCGTACCTCTAGATATACCAGCAACGCATTGATATCTGCTGGATTAACCCCACCAACTCTAGATGCCTGACCAATAGTCATAGGTTTGACTTGGCTAAGCTTTTCACGAGACTCTTTGGATAGAGTTTCAATAGCAGCATAATCCAAATCTGGTGGTAACTGCCGATTAGCTTGCCGAGAAACTTGGTCAATTTGGTTTTGCTGACGCTTAAGATAACCTTGATATTTTAGATCAATTTCTGCTCCTTCTCGTTCCGACTGATTCAGGTTAGGGTCACCCAGTCCATATTGGTCTAGATTGACATAGTGGAAACCAGGACGACGTAGTAACTCAGCTAAGGTAATCGAGCCTTTGATCTTTTGCTGGGTATCGGATGCGATCGCAATTCCGATTTGATCATGTGCCTTAATCCGCACTGACTGGAGTCGGGTTTTTTCTGTAGTAATGTTGGCCTGTTTTTGTTGATACAGCTGCCACCTACGGTCATCAATCAAACCCAGTTTCCGTCCTAAAGGAGTCATACGGCGGTCAGCGTTATCGGAACGCAATAGTAACCGATACTCCGAACGGCTAGTCAGCATTCGGTAAGGTTCCCGCAGGTCTTTGGTACACAAATCGTCAATTAATGTACCCATATAGCTTTCTTCCCTAGGAAACACCACCATTTCCTGATGGCGGACATAGCGCACTGCATTAATTCCCGCCACAATCCCTTGAGCTGCTGCTTCCTCGTAGCCAGTGGTACCATTAATTTGTCCAGCGCAGAACAATCCCTCAATTGTCTTAGTCATCAGTGTCGGATAACACTGAGTTGCCGGTAAATAATCATACTCAACCGCATAAGCAGGACGCAGCATAGCGCAATTTTCTAATCCCGGAAGAGTTTGCAATAGCTGCAACTGCAAATTCTCTGGTAATCCAGTAGAAAATCCCTGGATATAGAGTTCTGGAATATCTCGTCCTTCTGGTTCAATAAAAATCTGGTGGCTTTCCTTATCAGCAAAGCGCACAATTTTATCTTCAATACTAGGGCAGTAGCGGGGTCCTTTAGCATCCACCCAGCCTCCATAGATGGGGGACAGATGAAGATTGTCCCGAATCAACCGATGAGTCTCAGAAGTCGTGCGGGTCAGATAACAATACATCTGCTCTCGTTCCACCCACACATCTGGGTCAAAGCTAAACCAGCGCACCTTCTCATCCCCTGGTTGAGGTTCCAAGTTGCTGTAATCCACGGAGCGCTTATCTACCCGTGCGGGAGTTCCCGTCTTGAGTCGTCCCGTTTCAAAGCCTAAGCGGTTAAGGGTTTCCGTCAAGCCAATTGCCGCAAATTCCCCAGCCCGTCCTGCTGACATCGACTTGTTTCCCACCCAGATCCGTCCACCCAGGAAAGTGCCTGTTGTCAAGATTACTGCCGATGCTCTCAAAGCTACACCGAAGTAAGTCTGGACACCTATCACCTCATCATTAGCCCCCAGCACCAAATCCGTGACCATGGCTTCCCGGAGAGTCAAGTTTTCTTGATTTTCTACAATCTCCTTCATCACAGCCGCATATTCTCGCTTATCCGTCTGCGCTCGCAAAGCCCAAACCGCTGGTCCCCGTGAACAGTTAAGTACCCGCTTTTGCAGGTAGGTACGGTCAGCCATTTTGCCAATTTCTCCACCCAAAGCATCTACCTCATGGGTGAGTTGAGACTTGGCCGGTGCTCCCACTGCTGGGTTACAGGGTTGCCAAGCAATTTTGTCTAGGTTGAGGGTAAGTAGGATAGTACGACAGCCCAACCGTGCTGAAGCTAGGGCGGCTTCACAACCAGCGTGTCCCGCGCCAACTACAATCACATCAAAGGCATCTTGGAAATCTACTTGGGAATGCATGGGTCTAAGGAAGGATCAGAAATCAAAGGTGAGGAATTTCATACCATAAAATGGTTCATTTTTTATAGTTTAATTTAAAAATTAAGGGTTTGGTTTGATAGTTTACTGTCTACTAGCCTTCAATCGTCAACCCTCAACCGTCAACAACCAACTATTAGTTAACCCTTTCAACCCCAGTTACCCTTCAGTGAGAATTTTTGGCACTTTGAAGAAATCACCATCCTGCTCAGGAGCTTCCCTGAACATACAATCCCTGTCAGTATAGGGTTTGAGAGTATCCAGTCGAGTCACGTTACTAATATCAATCGCCCGTGTAGTCGGCGGCACATCCTCAGTATCTAATTCACTCAGCTGTTGAAAATATTCGAAAATACTGCTCATCTGAGCTGCAAATTTCTCCTCTTCCTCTGCTTTCAGTTCTAAACGAGCAAGATTGGCAACTTTTTGGACTTGTTCGCGGTCAATCATAATTTAGTTATATTATATTCTTGGTTACTAATGAACTCCTCAACACTCAACAGTAAAGGCTTAGCCCAAATCAAAGACTATCAAGACTATCAAGTTTATTAACTAGAAGCTAGCCGCTAGAAGTAAACATCAATCGTAGAACGACCTGTAGTTTTCAGCCAGTTTTGGGCTTCAATGTAGTTATTAGGAGCAAGGCGAATAGCTCGTTTCCAATAATCAGCCGCTTTGTCATACAAAGCTTCTGCCCCCTCACTATCCCCAGCTTCCTTAGACTGTTCACCTTGGTAATGGTAAATTACGGCTACATTATTAAGGGCCTGAGGCATACGGGGGTTGATATCAAGGGCCTGATGATAGAGTTCTAAAGCACGCTCATGCTCACCATTACTCGCTTGAATCAGCCCCATGTTGTAGATAATAAAGCTGCGGTCGTTGGGGTCTTCCTCCAGTTCCAAGGCTTTTTTGTAATTATCCATAGCTTCAGCATATTCCCCATCCGCTTGAGCTGACATACCATCTCGGTAATAGACAAAAGCTTCCTTGGCTTGCTTATTAGTAGGCAGAATCTTTAAGAGGATGTCTGCCATCACCGTAAAGGTTTTATCGATAAAGTTATCGTTGCGTTGAGTGCGTGGCATAGTTGCGTGGGTCTATAGTCTTCACCTTGTAGATAATCCTATCTCGTGATGTGAGCATTTAGCTATGAACCTATCAGCAGTTAGCTCGACAATCCAGGAAAACTTAAGCATTGGGCTGACTGCTGCAAGTCATGACTTATCCTGAACACCCCTCAATCAGGTGATATAGCTTGTAGTGCTATAGCTCAAGTAATGCCTGTGTTACCTAGAGCGTCAACTGACTTACTGTTCTATAACTTGATTATTCTTTAGCATATCTGGTTATATATGTCAATAAAGATATTTGTTAAAATCTCAGTAAAATCACTTAGAATAAAAGCATGGTAGATGAACCCTGATAATTACCCCCGGAGCTGAAGTTTCCGGGGTTTTCTGTATTGCCTATAGTTCCCACACTAATCCGATCGGAGCTAGATCAGGGTTTTGTAGATTCCTCTGGATCAATTAGTGAGTCACTTTTCCGGATATGCGTGAAATCACCGAGAAAAGAGAAATGGTAGATGCACCCTGATAGTTACTCCCCGAAGCTCACGGTTCGGGGGTTTTATTTAGTACCGATATTCTGCATTTCTTATTTTAAGTATAAATACTCGGGATTGGCCAATGAGGTACAGTCTTCTTTGACGCTCATTCCCTCAATCGATTCTCTGCCTAACCCACTGTCTTGATGCAGTCGCTCATGGGGGGAACCCCCAAGACCGCGCTGCATCGCTTCCGAAAAGCCCTTAAAGCAGCACTTGAACCTTGAGTCAAACTCATTTGGACAAACTGCTCAACCCCTTCAATAATGGGAAAATTAGGAAAAGTAGGACTCAAAGAAGACTCAACATAGCTACCCCCCTTACCTGCTTGGAGTACATTGATTTTTAAACTTCCCTTAGAAAACTGCCATAACTCAGGCACTCCCAAAGCTTCATAAGCACTCAGTTGTGTTTTGGAAGTAACATCAACCTCAATGGCTATATCGGGAGGTGGATCACTACTTAAATCTAATCTCCTTTTGCCAATCATTAAACGATAATTTTGAATATAAAAACAATTATCCGGCTCGATTCCTGCTGCCATATCCTTCCGCTTGAAAGTAGTTGAGCCGTAACATTCGCGATTGACTTCCAATTCTTCTAGTAAAATTTTAACCATATCACCAATAATTTCTTTATCAAACTCATGTTCTGGCAATGGCATTCTAATTTCTAATTGATTTTGATAGTAAGCTACTCTATTAGCTCTTTTTTCACCGAGTTCTTCCAAAATCTCCTCGAACTTTGACCAGCTTACATCAGTCAAAAGAATCCGCTGTCCTGGAGGAACACTTAACTGCCTGAGCTGTAATGTTACCATTGAGCATTACCTTCCGATTAACCTGCTTCTGTCTTGGTGCGCGTTTGGTGTGGGCGTTGGAACCTCGCGCCTTGTCGCACCGCTATTTTATGGCAATCGCCCCTTGGAAGCTGTGAGAGTGCGATTGACCGTAGGTCACGCTACGCGAACGCCAATCAATTAACCCACCCTACGTGCTTCAAGCTGTAATATACAATAACACATCAAGGAGTAGTCCTATGGGTCAATTGATAATTGATAATTAATACAGCTTTCGAGGAACGGTCTTGCCGCCAGTCGTCAATCATCCCCTGCTAAACCTTCCGGATACTGAAGAAGTAACTCAGAAGAAAGAAATGGTAGATGCACCCTAATAATTACCCCCGAAGCTCACGGTTCGGGGGTTTTCTTTGTAGGTGCGCTTTCCGCATCTAATTATTAAATTCGCCACGGGTCGCACCTGTAGATGCTGCCATAAACCATAACTTGGCCGTCAGCTAAAAGTAAAGTTTTATCTAGGTTTTATCTAGGTTTAGTGATCATATAGAATTTTAAGCCATACCTTAGCTTCCGGATCTTGGTAACATCAATCAGAAGAAAGAAATGGTAGATGCACCCTAATAATTACCCCCGAAGCTCACGGTTCGGGGGATTTTTTTTGGTAGATGTTGCCATCAGCGCCTTAGCTGGCTGTTGGCTTTGAGCAAATTTATCCCGTGGGTTTTGTTATTGATTGACTAGTAAATTTACTAGTAATCCTTCCGGATATCAATCCCATCAATCAGAAGAAATAAATGGTAGATGCACCCTGATAATTACCCCTGAAGCTCACGGTTCGGGGGATTTTTTTTGGTAGATGTTGCCATCAGCGCCTTAGCTGGCTGTTGGCTTTGAGCAAATTTATCCCGTGGGTTTTGTTATTGATTGACTAGTAAATTTACTAGTAATCCTTCCGGATATCAATCCCATCAATCAGAAGAAATAAATGGTAGATGCACCCTGATAATTACCCCTAGGCTCAACGGTTTGGGGGTTTTCTTTTGAAACAGCTGTCGAATCCCTATCAAAGCTAATAGTTACCAGAGATATTCCGGCAATTTTTTCGACTATTTTATTGGTCATAGTTCCGGAGAATAGTGAAGTAACTAAGAAGAAAGAAATTAGATGCCACCTGATCAACACCCCTGAGATCTGATCGGGAGTTTTTTAGCAGTAGATCAATTGCGATCTATGTCACTAGTTACTAGAAGCACCGTCTAAGAGTGTTTTTCACCCATTTACCTTTCTGAGTGCGGTTCCGATGTTGATGCTCTCACCGCCTAGAGCAAACTTCCTTATTATAAGGCTACATTGATGGGATTGACCGTAGATCACGCTACGCTATCGATGATTACTCAGAAAAGAGTGAGTGCGAAGTATATTCACAAGTTAATCGTTTTTAATCCCAGCTCTGACGAGACTGGGTTTTAAAACTTCGCGCTTACTTGTGATCAATCCTGCTAGCTGTCAACTGCCAAAAATTTGGTAGTTTCTATAAATAGCCCCAACCCAATATATCATAACCTTATCTGGTAAGCAATAGCTATGGCTTGGGAGAAAATGGTACACCTAGATATTTCCCCTGGAGTAGGAGACGCTCCTCTATTTAATTGACCAAATACCCACTGATAAGTTCCATCTACCAGCAAGTCCTTAACTAGTTCATAACCTTGGCACGGTCAGTCAAAATTTCGTAGCCATCAGTTGTTACCAAAACCGTATGTTCAAACTGAGCGGATAGAGAATTATCGACCGTAACGACTGTCCAACGGTCAGATAGGGTGCGTGTGAACTTAGTACCAGCATTCAAAATTGGCTCAATCGCCAGAGTCATCCCAGCACGGAGCTTGACATTCGGCAATTCGCGGGTGCGGAAGTTGAATACTGAGGGGTCTTCGTGTAGATTTCGCCCCACACCGTGACCCGTATAATCCTCCACTATACTATAGCCATAAGTTTGGGCATGGTCTTCAATCGCACCAGCAATGTCTAGCAAGTACTTCCCTGCTTTCACCTGTTCGATGCCCTTGTAGAGAGATTCATTTGCCACCCGAATTAATTGACTCGCTTCTGGTTTGACCTCTTCAATCGGAATAGTAATGCATGAGTCTCCGTGAAATCCCTGATAGAAGGCACCTGTATCCACTTTCAACACATCACCACTGCAAATTACTTTCTTAGGACTAGGAATACCATGAACTACTTCGTGATTCAGGCAGGTGCAGATCGACCCAGGAAAGCCGTAGTAGCCTTTGAAACTTGGGGTTGCTCCCATCTGACGGATCCGCTTTTCGGCATAGACATCTAAATCTGCTGTGCTCATTCCTGGCTCAACCATCTCAGAAATTTCTTTGAGTACTGTTGCCACAATAGTTGCCGCCTGCCGCATGATCTCAATTTCACGCTCAGATTTGATTTCAATCCGTCGGCGTTTTTTCTTGGCACGGGAGGGATTAGTGGCACCGGAAAACAGGTTACTTAGAATGTTCATTTGATAATTATTAGTTAATTAAGAATTATTAAATAATTATTATATCTTTCGATTTTCTTTCTATTTTCGGTTCCTAGCTCTATTGAGTAAAAATTCTTAGCAGGATGGTTTCCAACACTTCAGTAAGAAGAGGATAAATCCCCTCTTTCAACAAAGAGCTATTCCAGTTAACCACAACTTGACATTAATGGTCGATTTTATTTATACTATAACTATCGGAATAGTTAATCGAATCTACTTTAGAGTTAACTGATGAACAAGTGCGTTTGTACTACTGAAGCAGCATCTCTTTTAGGAATATCTTCGAGACGGTTGAGACAACTCCTCCAAGACGGTCGCGTCCGGGGTGCCTATAAAAGCGGTAAATTCTGGATTATTCCTCTGTTCAACCATTTACCGCAAATTATCAAGGCCAGCCGTGGACCGATTGGCACATGGAGTAAAAGTCGTCCTCCGGCTCTAGCTAAGATCAATGTCAATCGCAATCGCATTGGCACCAACAAAACTAAACCTCCCGAAGAGCGTCAGCCAGTGATTTCGGTAAAACGAAGCGGCAACAATCTATACGGCAATCAGGTAGAAATTCTTGGCCCGTGTCGGATTGTGTATCAACCGGATAACCCTCTTGATTGTGGTGCTCGTCTGTGGATTGAAACCTTTAGTGATATTCACTTTATCGGTGGGAGTTTTCCGGCCACTGCCTAGTAGAGGGTGGGGTTATATTTACCTTTTTCCTGTTGCCTTTTTCCATAACAATACACTCGCAATACCTAGGATGACTAAGGCAAAAATCCCTACGGGCAACCACCACTGTAATAGTTGAGGCTCTGATGGTGCCGTATCCTCTTCTGAGAAGGATTCTGACTGCTGGTTAAATCCAGGTTCAGTGGCAGGACTTGGCACAGTTGCAGTTTTTTTCCCAGGAGTGACTGTAACGTCGTACTTGATCTCAAATGGCTTAAAACTAGCTCCTGATTTAGGAGTACCGCTTAAAACTAACTCATAGACTCCCGCTTTAGGAAAGACTAGATCAGCTCCAGGAATACCTTGATATTGTTCGGCTGATATAGCTTTCAGCTGTGGCTCAAGGATGGGGGAACTCCCTAACTCTGATGAGGATTTAGAGTAAACGGCTAGTTGACAGTCACATTGCTCTAGGGGAATGAGTTGGCCCCCTTGGCGAGTAAGGGCAAACCACGCTAGAGCAGGTTCTCTAGCGCGAGGATTGTGATTGGGTTCAATGTGGAAGGTAGCACCGACATCAGCAGAGGTTTTAATGTTGTGAGAAATTATCGGAAAATACTGCTGAGTTGTGAGTGCTGAGTTTTCAGTAGAGGAAATGTTTGATGGCAGTTGAATGGTCATGGGGGTTAACTCTTAATGCTAAAATTTATTCAAAGATGCTCTTACCTCCTAACCATAAAATGCCGGAGATACAGAGGATATAGAAGATCACACATGAATCTTTTCATGACAACTTGCTATAAGTTCACAATAAGCATGAATGGCTGATGATAATATTTACCATAGTCTATAGGTAAGGAACATAAGCACGGAATGGTTTTAGATTTGCTGCTGGTCATGACCCTAGGGTTTCTGGGGAGTTTTGGTCACTGTGTGGCGATGTGTGGACCTCTGGCAGTGGCGTTTTCCCTATCTCAGCAGCAGGAAAAGTCCCCCAAGTGGCTGCATCAGCTGGGTTTTCATAGTCTACTGAACCTAGGACGAACAATTAGTTATGCTCTCGTCGGAGCTGGACTTGGGGGTATGGGTTCAGTCTTGATTGCCAGTGGTCAGTTGGCTGGGATTGGCAGTGGATTGCGCCAAGCCATGGCAATTCTGACTGGTTTAATGCTTATTTGGTTTGGCTGTGTGCAGCTTAAACCCGATTGGATTCCCCGTCTGCCCCTATTACACCCCCTATCTAAAGGGATTGGGCATCAACGGCTGACGGTCGCGATGACTAAATTGTCTGGGGAATCTCAGTGGTGGACACCAGCCCTTTTAGGAGGAGTCTGGGGTTTGATGCCTTGTGGATTCCTGTATGCTGCTCAGATTAAAGCAGCGGAAATGGGTAATCTCTGGTGGGGAGCAGCAACGATGCTGGCCTTTGGACTGGGAACGATGCCCATGATGCTAGGAGTGGGTGTATCTGCATCTAGACTCAGTGTTAGCAAGCGCAGCCAGCTGTTCCGCCTAGGAGGCTGGGTTACCCTCACGATTGGTATTTTAACCCTTCTGCGTACCGATGCTATGGTGGATTACACCGGTCATGGGGCGCTGCTGTTACTGATGTTAGCTTTGATTGCTCGTCCGATTAGTGGTTTGTGGGCTGGGTTCTTACGCTATCGTCGGGCTTTAGGAGTGGGGGCATTTGTGTTGGCGATCGCTCATACATTTTTTAGGCTAGACCATGCCTTGAACTGGAAGTTAGATGCCATGGGCTTTATGTTACCGCAGCATCAGTGGGGTCTGTTAGCAGGAATTTTAGCGCTTGTGTTGATTACCCCAGCTGCCCTCACGAGTTTTGACCGCTTACAGAAGGGTTTGGGCAAGCTTTGGCGACGGATTCATTTATTGAGTATCCCTGCTTTAGTCCTAGCTGCAATTCATACCGTGATGATTGGTTCGAGCTACCTTGGACAGTTAGCTTGGACTGGAAACCACCAACTCAGAGCTGTGAGTTTGGGAATAATTACCTTAGGAGTTTTGCTAGTGCGATCGCGTATTGTTTGGTCAGGGTTATCCCTAGAAAAGTTCTACGTTCCCCCCAAATCTTGGTAATGGTCACTGATTCTAAACTGAGCTTTTCACCCATGCACTTCAGTATTATCTATTCAGTATTACCTATAGTTAGCGATATTTTCTCTGCTCCAAGCTAAACCTATCCAATTTAGATGTAAAGTAGCTATAAGGTTATTTTTTAGTGGGCTTTATGGGATTTCGAAATTGGTTAACTGCTACAGCAGTAGCTTGTCTGATTTGGGTGATCAGCTCGGCATTTGCGCCCCCTGCTTTGGCTGTGATCCGCATTAAACTCTTCGATTTGTCTTCCCAGGAGTGTCCCTCAGAAATCGGGCAAGGCATGGTGACCGTTGGTGGGGGGTCGGCTAGGCAGGCTGGTTGCTATCTGATCAAGGGTAAAGCCAAGAATCCCACTAACAAAATGGTGCTTGATGCTGATGTTTCTGGTCGTATCTACGATGCTAATGGCAATAATACCTTCCCAAATCGGAGTCGCGTAGGGTCAATTGATGAAGTGCCAAAAGGGATCAGTGATTTTGAAATCCGGGTTACAGTTCCTGCTAATGTAAAAACGCCTCTGATCCTTAAGGGTTTTAAGGCATCCGGTTTTAGGCACAAAATCGGTCGGTGATTAGCTTAAAGGGGGATTAAGCCCACGCTGACGCTTCTCTTTCAGACGTGGGGCTTCTCCCCGTTTAAGCTAAAACGCCCCAGCTAAAATTTGTAGAAGGAAAATCGCCAGTATGGGGGAAAAATCTATACCTCCAAGGGGTGGAATGAAGGAACGGAAAATATTCAGGTAAGGGTCAGTAATTGGACTTAAGACAGAAGCGACCTGATTCGCCCAATCCATTGTTTGAAACCAAGTTAACAGAATTCGGACAATTAATAGAACTAGATAGATTTGAATAAAGCTCTGGAGAGTGCTAGTCAACAGTTCTGTAGCCATAGATTTATAAGCTTTCTTAGTAAGTTTGTGTGAGTGTTATGCCTTGATGTTAAGTTTAACGAATTTGATCAACCTGTGCCTGAATACCAAGTCAGTAAAGCTAAAACATACCTACAACATAATTTTTTTCACGGCTCAAGCACCCGTTCATGTGTATTTGCCTCAGCTGTACCTTTCACTGTGCTGACTTGTTGACGTACATCGTCAATGGCTGAATTGAGCTGGGCAATTTTGTCTTCCAAACTCTGACGTGCCGCTTCAATACTTGCTTCTGCCTTTAGTTCGCGCCTTCTGGCCCTAATTGCCTTAGGGTCTGAGCGCTCAGAATTTAACATAGACCGATCTTCCTCATCGTTTTGATTACTTTTCCCAGCAGTAACCAAAGCGCCGATTAATCCACCTATCAATCCCCCGACTACTGCTCCAGTCAGGAATCCACTTGCAAAACCATCTTGCTGACTCATGTTGCTCTGTTGCCCTTGATTTTCAAAATGCAGCTTTTATCCAGATTAACCCATCAAGTTTGAGAGGATCTTGCTGATTAGACAAGGGGTTTGCTACCAGCCCATAATTAATTGTATCGTATCGCAAGGCTTTTAGACAAAGCTTTGAAAGCCCGGTCTGGTGAGGGAGCGGAGAGTGTGAAGTTTGGCACCGTGATCAGCCAGTCTAGGTAGAGGTGTTGCCTGGAACACCTCTACTATCAGTTAGTTGGATTTGCTGTCTAAGTTGCTCAGGGTAATAGGGGTTATTTGCTGCTCAGGTCAAGTTCCAAAAGCGCGATCGCCTGCATCACCCAAGCCTGGTACGATATATCCCTTAGCATTGACTTCCTCATCAATCATGCCAGTGTAGATGGTCAAACTAGGATAATCTGCCCCCAACTTTTGTAAGGCTGGTGGTGCTGCTACCACGCTAATAATCCGTGTTAAGTCTGGTGTTGCTCCTCGTTTTTTAAGTTCTGACATTGCCAACATCATTGTGCCACCAGTAGCCAGCATTGGGTCGAGAACTAGGACTCGTGTATTTGGGTCAAACTGATTGGGTAAGGTATTCAGGTAAAAACTGGCTTGTAAGGTTTCCTCATTTCTGACCAGACCAAGGTGATAAACCGATGCCAAGGGCAGCAAAGTTTGGGCTCCATCTAAGAGCGCTAGTCCAGCCCGCAAAATTGGCACAACTACTATGGGCACTTCTGGGTTAACCATAGTTACCTTGCACGGAGCTAGGGGAGTTTGCACTGTTAGTTCTTCATTCGGCAACCAATCCCGCATTGCTTCATAGGTCAACCAGCGTCCCAACTCGGTCATAGCGCTTTTGAACAATGGAGGTGGTGTCGAGGCATCACGGGCAACCCCTAGCCAGTGCTTAACTAGGGGATGGGGTGGAACATAGACACGTAGTTGGAGAGTCATAACAGGTCGTAACTATAAGAATTAGTGAGAAACAAATTAGGTAGTGTCAGAGGAATTGGGCAGCAGGGTTTTTGGGAATAACCACAAGTTTTGATCTAGTCGATGATAGTTTCAAGTTTTACATTGATGAATACAGTATTAACGAGTGTTTGCTTGATTCAAGCAAACCCTAAACAAGTTGTCAAAATACAGACAGCACTCAAAGGGTTTGGGCATGCTTTTAACTATGCCAATAATACTGTCAAGTGGTCAATTACAAGCAAAAACACCATAGAGACTCAGATCTACACCTGAGGGGGTGTGTGGTGTGGCGGGGGCGCGGGGTGTAATGATTGCCTTAGTTCCCAAAAAGTTTTCCCTACAGGTTCGCCGACACCCAGTAAGGGTAACAAGGCTGCTTGTTACCCTCCCCGGTGGGATGGTTAGCTAACACTCCTCCCACTCCCGGCACTCCCGACACTCCCCTTTTCGGGAAAATGCTTTTCAATATGTTGACATTTTTTTTCAACAAGACTATAGTAGTAATAAGTGTTCTCCTCTCATTAAGGATAGGCGGGTGGGACCGGTACGCAGCAGCAGGCTGGTGCCCACTTTTTTTTTTGCATTAGTAATGAACTCTTATATCAACAAGAAACGCTAAACTCAGATCCATCAGTTAATATATTTAAATTGCTAATTCCATGACTGCTGGATCCCAACCTTGCCCATCAAGCAATCAATCCCATACCATTTCCAATCAATCGGTATTTGATACTATTGTGATTGGCTCTGGTATTGGGGGGCTAGTAACCGCAACTCAGTTGGCAGCGAAGGGAGCGAGTGTGCTGGTGCTAGAAAGCTATATCATTCCTGGTGGTAGTTCGGGTTACTTCGAGCGAGAGGGGTATCGCTTTGATGTGGGAGCATCAATGATTTTTGGGTTTGGCACCGAAGGGACAACCAATCTACTTACCCGAGCCCTTGAGGCTGTCAATGTCAGTCTCGAAACAATTCCAGATCCAGTACAGATTCACTATCATCTCCCTGGTGATCTAGAGCTCAAAGTCCACCGAGACTATGAGAATTTTTTGCAAGAACTTACTGCTCACTTCCCTGACCAACGCCAAGGAATTCGCAAATTTTACGATGAATGCTGGAAGGTCTTTAATTGCCTGAATGCCATGGACTTACTGTCCTTGGAAGAAATTCGCTATTTGACCAGGGTATTTTTCCAGCATCCCTTGGCTTGTTTGGGTTTAGTAAAGTACCTGCCCCAAAATGTGGGAGACATTGCTCGCAAGTATATTAGCGACCTCCAGTTGCTGAAATTTATAGACATGGAATGTTATTGCTGGTCTGTGGTACCTGCTGACAAAACACCGATGATTAATGCTGGGATGGTGTTTTCTGACCGACATTACGGTGGGATTAATTATCCGGTAGGAGGTGTAGGAAAAATCGCCCAAAAACTAGTGGAGGGATTGGAGAAAGCTGGAGGTCAGATTCTTTATAAAGCTCGAGTCGGGAAAATTCTGCTGGAAAAGGGCAAGGCAGTGGGTGTCCAGCTAGTCAATGGTAAAGAGTATCGAGCAAAACGAATTGTTTCCAATGCTACCCGTTGGGATACATTTGAGAAATTAGTCCCAGCTGACCAGATGCCAGCAGTTGAGCGGAAATGGCAACAGCGTTATCAGAAATCACCGGGTTTTTTGAGTTTACATTTAGGGGTAAAGGCAGATGTTTTACCACCTGGTACAGAGTGTCACCATATTGTCCTAGAAGACTGGGGAAAAATGGAGGATGCGGAGGGGACTATTTTTGTTTCGATTCCTACCTTGCTTGATCCCAATTTAGCCCCAGAAGGCTATCATGTTTTCCACACGTTTACCCCTAGCTGGATGGAAGATTGGCAAGGATTATCCCCTCGTGAGTACGAAAATAAGAAGGAAGAGGCAGCTGGATGCTTAATTGAGCGACTAGAAACGATTTTTCCTGGCTTAGATGCTGGATTGGATTACATGGAGGTGGGCACACCACGCAGTCATCGACGATTTTTGAACCGTATGGATGGAACCTATGGGCCAATTCCCCGCCGCAAGTTAATGGGATTGTTGGGAATGCCGTTTAATCGGACTGCGATTCCAGGGCTTTATTGTGTTGGGGATAGCACTTTTCCAGGGCAGGGTTTAAATGCAGTAGCGTTTTCGGGATTTGCTTGTGCTCACCGTATTGCTGTGGATTTGGGATTCTAGGTAGAATGCTTCTTAGGGAACAGCGGATCACCGGAATAGGGAACAGCGGATCACCGGAATAGGCAATAGGCAAGCTAGCAATAGGCAATAGGGAACAGGCAATAGGCAAGCTAGCAATAGGCAATAGGGAAAAAATCCTGTGTACGTCATTAATATGAGAATCGCTATAAAGTAAGTATTCAAACGCAAATTAGATCACACTCGCCACACTTCCCACACCTCCCTCTGTTTCCCTATTCCCTATTCCCACCGGCGGAGAGCAATAACTTCTAGTTGAGAAATTAATCTGGCCAATTCCTGGGTCAAAAAATCCGAACGTTTTTCCTGATAAACTTTGAGTAAGCTCTGATAAAACCAAAGGGTTCCCTCTTTACCACCTGTAAACTTTTGCCAAACTTGTTCCCCTTCTCTGTGGCAATCAGCAAGAAGTGAACGAATATTGTGGAGTTTATCAGCTAAAGCTTTAGCATCTTGATAGCTATCGAGTTTATCAAAGGTGGGATTACGGAAGGATTTTTAGATGTAGTGTTGGGCAAAATTTGCATCAAAACGGAGGAGCATTAAACGGAATTTTTCATATAAATCAAAGCCATAACCAGAGTGTAATTATTGTTGAATAGAATCAGTACTGTATTTTTCGGTATGGTTAATAATTTCTGATTTTGACCAAGGGAAATTGGGAGTATCCCAAGACAATTTTTTGAATTCGGTTATTCGTTCTAAACGGTAGTTATACCATCCCAAGGGCGGTTGGTTTTCAGTTCGATCAGGTCTTTGACCAAAGGCACAGAGGTAATAAGCCCGATGATAATAGTAAAGAAAAACTGGGTAAACAGTGTATTTTTTTTTTTATTTAAGCAAGCACTGTTATAGATATTTTTGATATGTAGTTTAGGAGCAATCTTCCAAATTTAGGTAGTGATAAATAAGTAGTGATGCAATATTACATTTTAAATAAGGCATTTTGTTTTGAAAAAATATAGGAATTTGACTATCAATTAATTAGGTCTAATTATCTAAGTAATCATAAATAATGATTAAATAATCCTTAGAAAAATGCTAAATTTTTATTATTAACAAAAAGGTTAGTGATCAATACACCATCATAACAATGAATACAGTCTCAGATTTAATAACGCGACCCAATTGCCCTTACTGCAACTGTGAGCGAACAGTTAAAAAGCGATGCAGCAAGGGAACAGGGGGTTTCCCCCGGAGACAAAACCTTAGATAGTGGAGCCTTTATAGTTAGCAGGTTATGCAGAAAAGGGTTAAATATTTTATAATAAGGCGACCCTATCTTACGGTAAATTCAAACCATGAGCGACTGCATCAAGAACAGTAAGACCAAAGAAACGTCACAAACCAGTAGCAAAAAAAACTGGGTAAACTAATCATATTGAAAGATTAAATAATACTTTAATACAAAGGATTAGTCGTCTGGTAAGAAAAACTTTTTCATTTAAAAAAAAAATAGAAAATCACTTAGGAGCTATTTGGAATTTTATTCATCACTATAATAAGTGTTTGTCGGGTTGATTAGGCTATCACTACTTGTGTATCACTACCGCTTACGCAACGAGAATTTCCAGATCTCTCATATCATGATCGGGATAATTACCCTTAATAAAAATCTCCCCATCTCCCCATATTCCCCTCCTGGGAGGGGTTAGGGGTGGGTATCACCCTCCCTCTAATTATGGGTATTCAACCTGACTTGATATCAAATCCACCAAGGATAACACGGCAAATAATTGAGCAATGTTTCGGGCTTGTTGACAATCAACCGGTCGATTATAGATTTTTGATACTATTGTAGATTTTTTTTATGTAATTTTTGATACAAATTACGAGGCGTTTACCCTGGAATCTCAACCCTAGTTGCTCCTCAAGTAGCGTGACCTACGGTCAATCGCGTAGCGTGGCCGTAGGCCAATCCCGCAGCGACCCTTTTGGAGCATCGCATTTCTCTAGTTTTCTCTGCCAGAGACAAGTGACAGGATCCCTGATTTTAGGCATTTGTGGAAATTTGTGACTATTTCATTGAGCGCTTCTCATATTAATGAGATACACAGTATTTTTGGCGTATTCCCTATGGCGTATTCCCTATGGCGTATTGTCTCCTGAGCCGAAGTTCCCTGATCCCAAGTTGCTTATTCCCTGTCTTGATGCATAAATAGCTCATTAGGCCATGAATAGAGTGTTTAATCAAGGCTCTAAGTATTAAAAATATTAAATTAGTATTAAAAATATTAAACAAGTTTGTCAAAGGGTCCAGCAGTTTTTATAAGATTTAGTTATAATAGGATTATTAGAAATAAATACTCATAATTAGATCTCAAAAAATAGATAGATCTCAAAAATAGATAGATCTCAAAAAAGTAGATCTCAAAAGAGTAACATCTGCTCACCGCAGCCCAAACAGTAAAATCAGATACTAAAGTAAGAACCCCGCTTGTGCATAGACGGGGCTTCCAAACATCCTAAGATTTTCTGTGAATCAATTCCTGCCAGTCTGGAACTTTCTTCTATCTAGAGTGTGGCTAGTTGGGCAACAATAAACTGGGCGGAAATTAGAGGTGAAGGTAAAAAAACTGGATAGTTGGAGATAACCATAATGGCTATTACTCGTTCGGAACATCTGCCAGATCTAGAAAGTGTGCATCGGGAACTCAACCGCCGACTCACCCATTTCATGAATAGCGACGAGGGAGGATTTCCAGGGATGACGTTTATGCCCTATGCAGAGATCGAGGAAACTCCTAAAGCCGTTTACCTGAGACTAGAAATTCCAGGCATGGAAGCCAAAGACCTTGATGTTGAACTCACGGAAGACTCTGTTTGCATCAGTGGCGAGCGCCAGTCAGCAGCTAGGACTAAAGCAATAGGTATGGTACGCTCGGAACTACGCTATGGGAAATTCAAACGGGTTATTCCAATACCAGCCAAGATTAACAGAAATCAGGTTGAAGCTGAATATCATAACGGCATGCTCAAACTCACCCTGCCTAAAGGGTAAGCTTGAATCTTCAACCTTTTCTAAGGTGAAAGTTGGTGACCTGAGGGGGTGACAACAAGGCGCTTCATTGCTGCTTGTCACCCCTTCAGGTTGGTTACTGACTGCCTTGCCTGTTTGATCATGTCAATTAAGGTGTAGTGAGCATCTTCAGAATCTTTAAGTTCATGATCAAACCTGATGCGCACAGTGGAAGACTCCCCCTTGACTTTTGTGATTATATTCATGCCTTGAGGATCAATGGAAACCATTTCTGCTTCTTCTGTATCAGGCGAATTACCGAAAGTCTGAGCATACAGTGCCACAGCATCAGCATGATCATCGTTCATGTGCTTACAAATGCGATCGCTTACCTCAGGAGAAAATGGGTCAGACATGCTTAATCAAGAAATATAGTTATCAAAACATCTTTATCAAGATATCAGGTTTCCCCTCTCAAAACAGTCAGGACTTACCCAGCTGAAAGGAAAAATTAAGGTTTTAGCCAATAGGTAACCGCCAACGGCGAACGGGGATATCAGAATTACAGACGTTTGATAGGTCTGGGTGGATATACTGTCTATGGGGAACTCCTGATTTACCTATTAGCAGTTGACTAGCTTGGAGGATAGAATTCATAGGCACAGCGGTAATTCCAACCTGTGTAAAATTCCCAGGGTGCCTGTTTCAGAATCAAGTTAGCTGATCTGATGGGCGTTTTCTGATATATTCAATATTAGGTATGAGCATTTCCTCTGATTCAAGAAGGTATGTTAAATAGTAATCCCTAAGGTCAAGAGCTACCGGGATATCGGGTGTACTCAGCTAAATCGTCAGGGTTAGATTATCAGGGTAGACGAATCAGTGAAACACCCAGGGTAAACCCATCTAATTTTTTCAATCCTATATATAGTGTTTTTCAAATTAAATAAACACTATATGTATAAAAATAATTGTCAATAAGCACAATAAGGCTAGGTTTATTGAGAACTACCCCCGCTTACCCAACAAGATGCGTTTACCCTGGTGAAACACCACACTAAAAGCTTGATAAATACTTATGAAGATACTGTGACGGTATATCAATTGGCTGCTATCAGCATAATTCATATCATTCTCAGTGATATCTAAATAGTGGTGCTTACCCTAGTTTACGAAGCTAAAACTTGCTGGATGTCCCAGAAGTCTATTTAGGGCTTGTGATCTAGAACACATCTAAAAGAGGATCTAGATCTCCAGACAGGCGTGCTTTCTATTTGACCACTAATTTCTAGGTATTGGAAGTGATCAAACTCCCATAACTACGCTTACGAAAGTCACACCAGTAGGATGATAGATAGCACGCCTGTCTGG
>NZ_JAAHFV010000349.1:0-6531 GCF_010672755.1 Moorena sp. SIO1F2 | reverse complement strand
CCATTAAGAAAATTAGCGCAATGCTTTTGGCATTGCTTTGTCGGCAACAACCATTAGTTAAAACTAATGCTATACCATCGTCCTATCTGCTTGTGAGTAGGTTTGTACAGGTTAAATGTTGCACAAGTCGCTTGAATTCAATCAATCCAGACTCGGAAATTGTTTGAGAGAGTTTGCGGCAGTGGCACATCCAATAGACATGATTAACTGCCAGGACTATCAAAGCGTGGTTTTTGCCTAAGTACCTGGTGAGGTAAAGGTCGTGAAAATTTTCCGGATTTTGGGCTACATACCCCGTGATGAGGCGCCAACTCACCTTTTCCCAAGAAAATTAACACACTGTTAACACAGTACCTGATATTTTTCAAGCCTGCCGTTCACAACAACTAATCTTTTTGAAGATTAGTTGTTGACAAACTTAGACAGTAGTTGACAAAAATTTTTTTTTGTCAACTACTGTCTAAGTTTGTCTAGTAGTTATAGTTTTGGAAATGTATCTTAACAGTATTAATATTCTGTGGTATTCTTAAAAAAAAGCAATAAAATTAAAATTTGTTAACACAACATCAAAAAAAGCTACAATTGACTCTGAATCTACTTCTGACAATAGATCCCGTTTAGCTCGCCTTTGGCGTGATCGTCCAAGCACAGGTCGGGGTATCCCCTGCCATGCTCTCGATCTAGAGAGAACTAAATGTATAGGTTTGTCTAGATTTTAGAGAGCAGAATGTCAAAAAGAAAACAGACTCATATAACGATGCAGTAGCCTCAATGGGGTTTCCCCCACAAGCCACTGCATCAACAGACACACTTATATTTGATTTGAGCCATGGAACCCGCAATAGTCCTTAGCATTGTTATCCTTGTTTTTGTAATCGGTATCACTGGTATATCCATTTACACCGCTTTTGGACCCCCTTCAGCGGAATTAGTCGATCAGTTTGAAGAACATGAAGACTAATATAATAGTTTTCCATTCAAACCGGGAAAGTCACAAGTGATTAGGGTAGCACAACTCAACTATCAGTTAACCGCTACCCTTAGGCAAAAGACAAAGCAGTCCCTTAAGCATAGAAGGTAGATTAAAACTTGATCGTCAAACTGTTTTCGTGTTCATTGAGTTCGGAGCCTTGAGGAGCCGGAATTTGCACGGTAAATGTAGTCCATCTCTGAGAGCTTTCTACCTGAATGATGCCGTCGAGCTGCTTGACTAGCTGCTTCACCAAAGCCAGACCTAATCCTGTACCACCTCGCTTCCAAGGATCAGCATTAGGAATGCGATAGAACTTATCGAAGATGTGGGGTAATTCCGTATCAGCAATCTCGGCTTGATTGCTGATCTTAAATATTACCTTGGGTACGGGATCTGATGGGATCAGATCCCGATTGTTTTGGTAAAAAAACTCAAGAATAATCTGCCTGTTGCCTGGAGTATATTTACAAGCATTGTTGAACAGTTCTGTCACAATTCGCCCGAAGCTGGTCTTGTCAATCAAAACCGATGGCAAATTATCTGACAGAGTCAACTTCAGAATTTGCTGTTGTGCCTGGATACGGGAGCAAAAGGAATCAATGATTCGGCGTAACCAGATTTTCAAGTCTACTACTGTTCGCGAAACCTGATAAGAGGCGGTTTCTAAACGCTGCAAGTCGAGTAAATCGTTGATTAGTTCAATTTCTCTGTAACACTCAGATTCTAAAATCTCTGTATAGCGCTGTCGTCGTTGACTCTCTGGAGCAATTTTGAGCATCTGTATTGCCATTTTCATATTGGATAGAGGTGTGCGCAGTTCATGAGAAACGGTACTTAAGAAATCATCTTTGAGGATGTTTAGTCTCTGTAGTTCCTTGATTCTCTCTCGTAGTTGTTGGGTGCGCTCGAGTACTTGCCGTTCTAAGTCGGTGTTGAGGTTAGCCAGCCGCTGATAAAGCTGGCCTTGCTGAATTGCGATCGCAAGTTGCTCAGCCATCGACTGCACCAAAGTCACTGCGCCATCAGACCATTGGTAGTCACTATGAATATTGATCAGGCACAATTTTCCCCAGAGGCGGTTTTGAAACCTTAGTGGTACAAGTAACTGATGGCAACTGTCCTGAAGGTTTAAGTTGCAGCTATTGTTAATACGCACCACTTCCAGATTTTTGATCTTGCGACTAATCTCATTGTCCACATCGGGAGTTTCAGCACCCAAAGGGCTACTCAAGTTAGCTTGTTTACTGGATTGAGATACCGTTAACCAAACCTGCCGCTGTGGCAGATATTCTTGAATTTCTACTAGGTCAACGTTCAACAGCTGACTGATTTCTTGAGTGGCTGTGGTAAAAATCTGCTCTAAATCAAGAGAGCTACGAATCTTTTGAGTAAACTTATTGAGCGTTGCTTCCCGTTGAGCTTTGAGTTGGTTTTCCTGATAAATTTGAGCCTGCTGAATCGCAATTCCTACATGGTCTGCTACTGATTTCCACAAATTTCTTTCCCAAAGCTGCCACTGTCGTGGTCTACTACACTGATGGGCAACCAATAGTCCCCACAGAGGTGAGTCTTTAGGTTGGTTTTGGTCTAGTTGAGGGTGACAGATAATCGGAACTACCAAGTTAGCAACGACTTGAAGCTGAGCTAGGCAATTAACTTCATAGGAGGACAAGCCCCCAGAATCAGAATAGATATCTTCAATGGCTTGGATTGGACCATACCGGTACTGATTAGCATGGGTTTCCCAGAAGTGGGGATTATACATTTCCCTACCTGTAATCGGCTGCCAGGGTGATTCTACAGACTCTACTGTAAATCTACCTCTCCAATCCGACTCGAAGCGATAAACCGCTACCCGATCTGCTTGTAACAATCGACGAACTTCATTAACTGTGGTATTTAGAATTGTCTCCACATCTAAAGACTTACGAATGCGGGCTGCAAAGTTTTCCCGAAGGGAATCACCCATTGCCTGCCTCAGCTTATCTTGAGCCACCTGGTTAGACAGTGCGTTCGCGTAGCGTGGCCTATGGCCAATCGCGTAGCGTGACCTACTGTCAATCTCTGCCTGTTTGCCCTCTTTAGCATCAACGACAGTTGCTACAAAACCAATCTGTTTCCCTACCTGATCTTGCAGGACACTAATGGTAAAATCGCTAGCCAATCGGCTACCGTCTTGGCGTTGAATGAGCAACTCACCCTGCCAAACCTCTAAGTGGGACAATTGAGCAAAAATTTCTTTGATGGGAGCATCACTTCTAGGGGGAAACATGATCTCGGATAGCTGCGACCCAATAACATCTTGGGCTTGCCATTGATATAGCTTGCAGGCATAACTATTCCAATGGATAATTTTTCCATCCATATCTATGGCAATAATCCCACTCGGTAAGTTATCTAATAAACAAGCCTGAAAGTGAATTTGCTCTTGTGCCTTTTGATATTTGGTTTCCTGAGCTAATAAAATTTCTTGAAGCTGCTCAAAGGCTGCTTCATCGACTGTAAGCTCACGTAGAATCTGGAACTGCTCTAATCTCATCATTGATGTCTCAAAATCGAACGATCAGCTCTCAATTCAACAGTTACCATCAGCAACGGTGGCAGAAGTGACTTGGGTTGTTGTATTTCTCACATCAGCCTGTTTTCTATTCTTCCCTGTACTCAGATGCCGAAAGTTGAATTGATTTGCCATAGCTAGTTGACTAAAAAATTTCCATAGATACAGCCATAGCATTCCCAAAACCATGACTCAGAGCGACAATTGTGTATAAAGATTGATCTAGCAAGCAGGTCAGAGCGATTTAAGCAGTCAGCAGTCAGCAGTCAGCAGTCAGCAGTCAGCTTATTTGATTCAAAAGCACCTGAGGTAGCGTGGCACAGGCTTCGACGCTGTGACCTAACCAATAAGCTGATACGCGACACGCTGATAGCACCTCAAGTAGCGTGGCCAAAGGCCAAGGCTGATACGCGACACGCTGATACGCGACACGCTGATACGCGACACGCTGATAGCTGAATGCTTACAGAGCGATTACTTTACCAGACAGCTGGGTAGATTCTCAACGGATCACAACCGATGCTAATACTCCCCTGAGGTTAATTGTCAACCAAACCCCAATAAACTATGATGCCCCCTAATTTAGAACAACTTTCTGCTCAGCTGGAAAGCCCTAACATGCGCGATCGCTTGATGGCTCTGGCATCACTACGGGCTGTTCAAGCCAGTGATGCCGTGCCCCTAATTAAAAAGGTACTTGATGATCCCAATTTACCAGTTCGCTCTATGGCTATATTCGCCCTGGGAGTGAAGCCTACGGAAGAATGCTACCCAATTTTGGTCAAATTCATGGCAACTGACCCAGATTACGGAATTCGTGCTGCTGCTGCTGGGGCTTTGGGATATCTAGGTGACCCCAAAGCCTTTGAACCTCTAGTTAGGGCGTTCTACGAAGATACTGAATGGTTGGTACGTTTTAGTGCTGCTGTGTCCCTAGGTAATCTCCAAGATCCCCGTGCTCGTGATGTGCTGACCAAGGCCTTAGATAGTCAGGAAGTACTAGTCCAACAAGCTGCTATTGCTGCTTTAGGGGAAATTAAAGCTACAGAAGCTATAGACGATATTCTACGCTTTGCCCAGTCAGAGGATTGGATAGTGCGTCAACGTTTAGCAGAAGCCCTCGGTCAACTGGGTCAGGACAAAAGTATCTCGGCATTAAACTATTTGGCAAAAGACAGCCATCCTCAAGTATCTGAAGCCGCTCAAATGGCTCTATTGCGTTTGTCTGAAGCCTCAAGCTAGCGTAGCATCCTGGTAATTCGGCTAACCATAGCACGATAGAATCAATAGTGAACCACTTGATTGAAATTACCAACATCACTGATCCACCACGATCTACCACAAATTTTTACAATCTTAGCCAATGGATATTAAAGAGTTTTTTGAGCAGAGTGCTGGCAGATGGTTTTCTCAACGTACTAGTAATCATATTACTTCTCAACCCATTAAAAATGGTAAGTCCAACATCACTATGGAAATGCTATCTGGTGATGCCCCAGAGGTAATCAAACTCTGTAAACAATACCAAATAGAGCCTGGTATAGCTATATTTGGTGTAAAAGTGATTTGGGACGGTACAGTAGTAGGAGAGCAGAAAAAGCAAACTGGTTCCACTGTTGTTGTACCTGTTCCCAACCCAGAAAATCCTGACATTGGCAAACTATTGCGAACTAATGGTGATGTTGAAGAAACTTCCTTAAAATGTCGTTACAGTATCGGCCAGGATGATGTTTTAACAATGATTACAGAGGGGAAAACTCTATATGCTGAAGAACGTTTTTGGTTTGCTAGCCCTAACTTTCGGTTACGCACTAACGTTCTCCAGCAGGGGGGGCAATTAACCATGGCTTCTCTGGCCACAGAAATTCGTCTTGGTGTTACGTGAAAGTTAAGCATTGAGTCAGCTATCAGCGTGTCGCGTATCAGCGTGTCGCGTATCAGCTAATGCGCTACTTGAGGTGCTATCAGCTTTGGGCCTGTGGCCAGGCTACTTGAGATACTTTTGAATAAAATAAGCACCGATTGCGCTACGCGCACGCTGCGCGAACAGTAGCGTTAGCCTTGGCCGTTGGCCAGGCTACGCGAATGTCTCAGGGCTGACGGCTGACCGCTGACCGCTGACCGCTGACCGCTGACCGCTGAATGCTTACAGTCTCAATTATTAGTATTTATGTTATTGACTACAAAAGGCTTATCGATAGGTTTTGGTTCTTTACTGTAAGCACTTTCCAGGACTTTGTTCCTGACTAAATTTGCCTCATATTCAGAAAAATAGCCAATCAGGGTACCTCGCCACACTTTCCTGAGCATATATCTCTCTGATGGCACCTGTATATAACCGGTTGGGGCATAGTTATCTTTTATAAATGAATCCGACTTAATGACCTTAGAATTTTTAATATAATCATGCTTGGATTTAAATAGCTTACAATTGTAATTGTAAGCCCATTTGTTAGATATAACGACTCGTTTAAGATTTATTTTATTCAATAAATAACTTGTTGGTACAAAAACAGCAAATTTGCCATCGGGAATTTTGGCACAGGCTCGGGCAGAGTAGTTTTCAAAAATTATTTGTACAAATAATGTCAGCTGTATTCCAAAAATTAGTCCGGCTATTAAACCAGAAAATAGGGGAAAACAAAAACTTTTTTCATGCATCCAATTTACCTAGATTTACTGTGAATAAAGAACTTTATATCGGAATTAATTATATAAATTAATAGCTAGATAATAATATATAATTTTTTTTTTGTGAATAAAGGACTTTATATTGGAATTAATTATATAAATTAATTGCTAGATATCTACCTAATATATTAAATTTTAATGAAGATTACTTGATAGTTTGATGAAAGTTTATAAAAAATAATTGAATCACAATGGGGTATGCCATAGGGGGATCAGGGAGGATTTGGTATGATTAGATCCGTTCGCGTAGCGTGGCCTACGGCCATTAATCCCCGTGGGATTATTGGCCGTAGGCCACGCTACGCGAACA
>NZ_JAAHFV010000348.1:0-6547 GCF_010672755.1 Moorena sp. SIO1F2 | reverse complement strand
AAGAATTAAGAATGTAGAATTAAGAATGTAGAAGGCAGAATTAAGAATTAAGAATTTATAATTTCTAATTTAGAGGGAGCATTTCACCTTTGTAATTATGTATATAGATCCCCCCTAACCCCCCTTAAAAAGGGGGGAATTAGATTCAAAAGTCCCCCTTACTAAGGGGGATTTAGGGGGATCTGAATCAGGGATTAACAAAACTGACATGCTCCCGAATGTAGAATTCATAATTCTTAATTCATAATTCTTAATTCATAATTCTTAAATGTTAAGCATTATTTAAGGTTTTTCCCACTCCCTATCGGGTACATCTCACTGTCTTTATGCAAAGCCCCAGTGGGGTAAACCCCCTTTGGCCGCTGACAAAAATTCCAGAGAAAATTCCCACACTCCCCACCCGCCGCTGATTTCCTGTCTTTCCTCTTGACAAGTGTTTTTCCTTTAATCTAGTATATCGGAGGTTGCTTGAGTCCCTAGCAGCAAAAAGCTGGGGCAGTAACTTCTGTAGTGGTACAGAAAAAATAGTTACGAGGGTGCTTAACCTTTCGGTTAATTACTTTTTAACCCAATCATTACGATAAGGAAAGAAAATTAATTATGCAAAAACTACGCAATGCGCTATTGGCATTAGTTATTGCCTCGCAATCAAACCCCTAAAAATAGGGATAAATCGGTATTTAATATCACAAAATGGACATTGACATTTAACTAGCGCTATAGTATTATTGAAGTGTAGGACACAGATCTAACAATGTCTAAGAAAGTAGACGAAGCAAAGAAAAGATCAACTCAAATCGTCCCCGTCATAGGGATGACTGAGTCGGTTGGTGCTGAGCTGTTGTCTACTATGAAAAAGTTGGGGATCGTTCGTTCCGAGTCTTATAACAAGCTGGGCAGTATCAATCATTGGAGTCTTGACTGGAAAAAGGCGTACCCAGAAGTCAGGAGCTTTAGGACCCCCGAATCATTGGGACTGCCTTCCAAGCTAATGGAATGGACTGTCAGTGATGTGGCAAAAGCCATTACAGCTCAACAAGCTGCTTGCACTGAAGCAGTCATCAAGAAGATTTACAAAAGATTTTCCGGGAAAGACAACCAAAAAAGAAGAAAAGAGCTTTGCAAACAACTAAAGACTTTAGCTTTCCTGGACAACCCTCTTCTCCACAGGCTTGTAAGAAAAGAGTTTCAAAGAGGACATTCTTGGGTAAAAAATCAGATAGTTTACCAGCAAGGAGGATATAGCTGTAAGCGACTTTCCCGCAATACTTACCAACTAGAACTAGCTGGGTTGAGAAGAGGTAAAAGAAATAGAATAATAGTCAAGTCTAATCGTAAAATAAAAGGACAGATTAGGCTGATTTATAATAAATTGCTGCAAAGGTTTGAGATTCAATTCTTAGTGAATCATGGAACTGCGGAAATTCCATCTGAACGTCGGAGTATCGGAGTAGACAAGGGATACACTGAAGCTTTCTATGACTCTGATGGTCAGGCACACGGGAAAGGATTAGGGTACGCTACTACTGCAAAATCTGATCGCATATGTAGTAAAAATCGAAAAAGAGGAAAACTTTGGGCATTACACAAAAAGTTAGAGAAATTAGACCCGGCTAAATCGACTCGTATCCTTAAAAACAATCTGACCCGAAAGACAGAAAACAAGCGTTACAAACAAGATCAATCGAAGTTGGCGGCTATTATAGGAGCCGCATCTAAATCGCTGTTTAACGGAGAATCATTAAAAGTTTTTTCTGAAGATTTAACACGACAATTTACGAATAAACGCCAGTCCAAAGCTGCATCCCGCAAACTCAATAGTTGGATTAAAGGAAAAATGCGGGATTCCTTGCAGAAATGGGCTAATTGGACTGGTTCAGTCGTGACAGAAGTTCAACCTAGTTACACGTCGCAAGTTGACTCCAGAAATGGAACCCTATTAGGGAAAAGGACTGGGGACAATTTTACCGGATTTGATGGGGTCGTGTTGCAGGCTGACCATAACGCTGCCAAAAATGTCCTTGATAGAGGTACGGACAAGGACATCACCCGGTACATGAGTAAAGCCGAGGTGCAGGCAGTATTATTGCGCCGTACTGCGCGTTTCTTGAAAGGAATGGGACTGAGTCTGCTAGATGCAGTTGAGCTTGGCTGGCTTGACTCCAAACATGAGCTTTGCTCAGGCTTTCAAGCAACTCCTGGTCGGGATGCCAAGAACGTCTAAATAGATGAATGGCAGGCTTAACTCCAATTGCTGTATGACCAATCCTCACTTAGACCACAATAAATTGCACCTTGACCGTCTTATCCGGGTTTATCCCGATTAATTACGGTTTAAGAGTATCCCATAGCTCTGACTTGGATGCCTTCCTTTACGGTAGCTTCTGCACAGGCTAGTGAATTTCATCCTGGACTCCAGTTTGCAATCCAGCCCGGAACAGGGGAGTTTGTCGAATTCCAAAGCGGTCCGATACTTTCTCCGGACCACGAAGTTCATGTTTTTTATGACTCCCTAAGGTTAGCTGAACCTGCCAATTGGGATTGTCCTGAGTTTGAGGCTTTAACTGAGGTAACAGGCAACGTGATGTCTGATAACAGCGGCAAGATTACTAAATTCCGCCTTAAGTCCCTTAACCCCCCTGGGGTGGATTACGTCAAGGTTGGAGTGTTTACTACCCCTGATTGCTATTACGGTAGTGAAGAGATCCAGATCTGGTTCACTGGCACCGACGACTATGGCAATATTATTTGTTACGATAGTAATTTCATGAAAAATTACACTTTTCCAGTGATTTGCAAATAATAAGTTGTTGAGTCTGGATAAAATTATCAGCAGTGAAATAACCTAGGTTTCGCTCTGGAATTCTCCCCAAGGAAGCAACTGAAAAAGCGATGCAGTGCGCGCTGCATTGCTTTTTAAATAAGGTTGTTAAAGGTTGAATGTTTTTTGTTACTCTCTATTCCCGATTCCCGATTCCCCATTCCCTATTCCCGATTCCCGATTCCCTACTCCCTACTCCCTACTCCCTACTCCCTTAGGATAGGCTCTAGCTTTTAATTTTTGCATCCATCCCTTCACTGTTGGTTGCTTAAAGATACTATCAATCACCTCTTTCATATCTTGAGCAACTGAACTAGACTGTTTATCAATAGTATTACTTTGCCCAAAATAGCGACAAGTTGCTTCTGGCAACCACAGGGCTCGGCTTCCTCTCAAAAATACTAGATTTAATATTACTTCTACCATCGCAGCGTCTTGATTTAATTCCCTATTGAAGCCTCCTACTAGGTCTAAACGACTGCGACGAAACATACTATTACTTTGACGCAACGGTTGCCACAGTTTCTCTAACTTCCAGATGTGTAAGTCTTCTAAATCTGGTAAGTCTTGCCATGGCGTCACCTGGGTTATTTTTTCTCCCTCAACCACTTGCCACCCACTCAATAGTAAATCCAGGGTGGATGATTCCCGATCAAATGCTGCTACTTGCTTCTCTAGGGCATCTGGTAGTAAAACACTGTCACTATCGAGAAAGATCACAAATTCCCCTTGGGCCATCTCCAGACCGCATCCCCCTTTAATAACAATTCCCCCCTTACTAAGGTTCCTACTTCCTGTTCCCCCCTTATTAATCCCTGTTCCCCCCTTATTAAGGGGGGCTAGGGGGGATCCCTCCCTACTCCCTACTCCCTGCTCCCTGTTCCCTGCTACTCGCATCCCCCCCTTATTAAGGGGGGCTAGGGGGGATCCCTCCCTACTCCCTACTCCCTGCTCCCTATTCTCTGTTCCCTGATTACCAGCCCCATCCACCACAATAATTTCATAGTCGGAATAGTTTTGAGCCAGCACACTGTCCACTGCTCGCTCAACTATCGCGCTATTGTTGTGAACAATAATAATCACACTAACTCGTGGTGAATCGTGATCATGCCAGGGTTTTAGCTGCCAGCTGCTGTCAGCAATCGTCCCTTGTCCTTGGACATTGCCAATGGTTTTATTCTGTTGCGCTTCCTTACCCATATGGGCCTCATTTTTGCCCCCCATCAGATGACCGTAACTATGATTTTGATGCACTGCCATCACCACTTCGCTGGCATCGACGATGGGATAACCCCTCATAGCCGCAGTAGTTACCATCCAGGTATCCCAATATCCCCGTCCTACCGCAAACTTAGGGATAGTAGGGAATAAATTTTTAGGAAAGATAAAGTAATCCTTAGCATCATCAGCCCCTAAACAACCGGTCTGATTGACCTGTTGACACATGGTGTCTTCCCAGGTGGGAGACTGAAATTCTATGGACTTGGACAGGTCAAGATTCCAGCGTCGTCCAGTGATTAAAAATGTCTCTAAGTGTTGGCAGACCTGTTCAATGGCTTGGGTAAAATCTTTCAGTAGAATAATATCAGCGTTGATATAAGTGATGATATCGTGAGTTGCTTGTTCCTGGACTTGGGCAAACACACTATCCAGTAGAGGAGTGCCATAGCTATTGCACTCGATATCAGGAACATGATTAACTCCTAAGTCCTGAGCAATAGCAGCTGTACCAATTTCATCACCAAATAAAATGATTTCTGGCTTGGGTTTGAGCAAAGTCCAGCTGGTAATAGCGTTGTGCTGGATGATACCAATGTTACCTAGAAAAGGCTTAGGTATGGTGAAAATGCTGATGCCTAGGGTTGATCGAATATCTGGCTTGATATACAACGGTTCGGCCATTTTGCTGATTGCTAATGGTTGATATTGATGGTATGGTTATAGAGTTTGTATATGAGTTGTAAACACACTTCTTGCCGAAAAAGCCATGCATGCAAGAGCCAAAAGGCAACAGGGGAAAGAGATCCGAAGTTTTATTGTCTAAGAAAAAAAGACCTCAAAGGTTTATATATCCAATACAAACGCTATTTTAGATAAGAAAATAGAATCGGTTAGGTATAAGCGATTAGCTATAATAAAGTTTTGGCGAAATCCCTAAGATACCACAATCAATTCGATGAGAAACTGCTAGAACGAATACAATTATTTAACCATCGTTAAATAATTGTATAAAAAAACAGTATTAGGATGGGCTCCCAACTAGAACTAGCTATGGTTGAAACTTCTGTAAGTATTGCAAATCAATTGAGACAGCAAGGACAACAGAGTGAAGCAATTGCAGCATACCAGGAAGCAATTGAGTTACAGCCAGATAATCCAGGAATTTATCACCTTTTGGGACAATCTCAGGCTCAGCAGGGGGATTTAGAAGGTGCGATCGCAAGCTACCAAAAATCAATTGCCCTCAATCCCCAACAGTCGTTTTGGGTCTACAAACATCTCGGGGATGCTCTGAGAGCCCAAGGAAAACTGGATGAGGCGATGGTGGCTTACCAGAATGGGATGCAGTTCGAGCCAGACCATCCGGATTTTTATCACAATTTAGGACAAGCTCAAGCACTACAGGGAAATTTAGACGATGCGATCGCATCCTACCAAAATGCGATCGCACTCAATCCTAGCCATCCGTTTTGGATCTACAAAAATCTCGGGGATGCTCTGAGGCAAAGCAATCGAGTTGATCAAGCAGTTTGCGCTTACCAGGAAGCAAGTCAGTGTGACCCAGAAAATGGCAAAGTAGTATATCCTAACTTGGCACAATGTCAGCAGCAACAGGGAAATTTAGACGATGCCATCGCCTCTTACCAAAATGCGATCGCACTAAATCAAGACCAGCCAGCTTGGGTTTACCAAAATCTCGGGGATAGTCTGAGCTTACAAACTCGATGGTATGAAGCCATTACCGCTTACCGTAGCGCTATAGCCATTAACCCCACCATCAATGGGGTTAAAGAGAGCTTAGCCGATGCTCTGCGAGAAACCAAACAATTGGATCAAGCGATCGCAGCCTATCGCGATGCTATTGACACCAATCCCGACCGGTTTGAGTCTCACCATTGGCTAGGGGATTTATATCGAGAAAACAAGAATTGGGAGCAAGCCGCAGCAGCTTACCAATCCGCCATAGCACTCAATTCCTACAATGCTTGGACTCACCATAATTTAGGCTTAGCCTTAGCCCAACAAGGGAAGCTAGAAGAAGCCGTAGCTGCTTATCAAGAAGCCATAGCCCTATCCCCTAACCAGTTCTTTGAGTTTTACCAAAAATTAGGGGAGGCTCTCACCCAACTCCAGCACTGGGAGGAAGCAGTTACCGCTTATAGTCGTGCCATTGACCTCAGTCCAGAAAATCCTGATTTATACTACCCCTTGCGCAAAGCATTGGAAGCATTGGGACAGTGGCAAGAACCAGAGTATGAACCCCCATCAGAAGACCCTTGGCTAGCGGCTCACCAATGGGCAGATAGTTTGCGAGAACAGGGAAAAATAGCGGAAGCGATCGCAGCCTATCGCTATGCTCTCGATATCAATCCCAACTGTTGTGAGTCTTACCATTGGTTAGGGGATTTACTCTTAACACAACAGAATTGGGATGAAGCAGCAATAGCTTACCAGCGAGCTATAGAACTCAATCCTTACAATCCCTGGTCTCACCATAATTTAGGA
>NZ_JAAHFV010000347.1:0-6583 GCF_010672755.1 Moorena sp. SIO1F2 | reverse complement strand
TTGATAACACCCCTGTGGATAACGAACTGCAAGATTTAATTCCCCACTTGCTCAAAGGGATCTTATCCTTAATCTGGCAACAGCGCTATGACTGGTTTTTTGGAATTGATATGGGCTACTATTACCACCCTAACCAGAGCGCCATAGTTCCTGACGCTTTCTTAAGTTTAGGAGTAGACCGGCGGAAAATTCGTCCCAAGGGTCGTCAAGGACGTTTAAGTTATGTGCTTTGGGAAGAAAACAACACCGTGCCAATTCTAGCCATCGAAAATGTCTCTCAAACCTACAATGGCGAGTACGACCAGAAAAAATTAGACTATGCCGAATTAGGATTCCTATATTATGTAATTTATGATGGCGACAGTTATTATCCACGCAAAGGGGAGCCCTTTGAGGTTCATCGCTTGGTAGATGGGGTGTATGTGCGTCAAAGCGGGAATCCAGTGTGGATGCCAGAAATTGGTTTGGGAATTGGTACAGAGTTAGGAAGTTATCAGGATTGGAGTCGGGAATGGCTTTATTGGTATGACCTTAACGGGAAACGGTATCCCTCCCCAGAGGAAAGAACTGAACAGGCTGAGCTGGAAGCAGCTCAAGAACGTCAACGGGCTATTCAAGCTGAGCAACGGGCTGCGGAAGCTGAACAGAACCTTGATGCTTTGAAAGCTCAACTAAAACAGCTGGGGATTAATCCTGAAGATTTTATGAATCGTTAGCTGGAAGAAGCAGCTAGTAATACCAAAATCCCCTTGATAATCTACTCTACAATCTAGTCCTTGAGATGCAGACGAAAATTTTTATAGCCACAACAACTGACCCACCCGATGTCTCAACCCAAAGTCTTCATAACTCGCCGCCTTCCTGATACCAGACTCGAACAACTCCACCAAATCGCCAATGTGGAAATCTGGCCAGAGCGTCAACCGCCTCCCTACGAGGTATTGCTGAACAAAGTCAAAGAAATCGATGGCTTACTGTGCCTACTCACAGATTCCATTGACCAACAAATCATCGAAGCTGCACCATCCCTCAAGGTAATCAGCCAATTAGCAGTAGGTTACGATAACATTGATATCTCAGCTGCCACCATCCGGGGTATCCCCATTGGTCATACTCCTGGTGTCCTGACTGAGGCTACAGCTGATTTAGCCTGGACGTTACTAATGGCAACAGCACGGCGAGTGATTGAAGCAGATAAATTTGTACGTGCTGGTCATTGGCAGACTTGGGAACCTACTTTATTGCTAGGACCAAACATCAGCGGTGCTACTTTAGGAATTGTTGGCTTTGGACGCATTGGTCAAGCTGTTGCTCGTCGTGGGCGAGGGTTTGATATGGAAATTCTTTATTACAGTCGGCATCGACGGGACTCAGAATTAGAAAAATCTTTGGGTGTAAAGTATGCTGAATTCGACGTGCTCCTAAGGGAATCAGACTTTATTACCATTCACACTGCTCTGTCTGAAGAAACCTACCATTTATTTAGTACTCCCCAGTTTGAGCTGATGAAATCCTCAGCGATCATGATCAACACCGCACGAGGAGCAATCGTAGATCCAGAAGCATTGTACCAAGCTCTGAGCAATGGTCAAATCGCTGCGGCTGCTCTCGACGTAACTAAACCAGAGCCCATTCCCATGGATAGTCCCTTGTTGACCTTGGATAATCTGATCATTACTCCTCACATTGGCAGTGCAACTTATCAAACGCGATCGCAAATGGCTACGATGGCCGTGAATAATCTTATTGCTGGACTTTTGGGTAAGCGATTACCCTATTGTGTGAATCCACAAGTGTATTAGAATAATTCCGTTTCCTTGATTTCTAGGGTCTGTCTGCAAACTACTCGATCAAGAAAAGTAACGGGTAAGACAGTTGTAATTTATCATTGCTTGCCTTACTTCCCCTGCCTCCCTTGCCTTCGCTGCACCGCTACACCAAGGGTTTTTAGACCCAAGCAGACATGCCCTAGCTTTTAGCCAACTCCCTGAGATCGAACTCAAGTAAAAGAAATCTGTAGGTTTATCATTTCATAACCTATTGGTGAGAAGTTTAAAAAATACCATAGCTTTCATCTCCAACCTGGGAATGTAGGCTATAAGTCGCTGATTAAGATGTTTAGAAAACTTCTCGGGAGTGCAAATGACTGAAAATTCTTCTGAAAACCCCTTGTTTGAAAGCCCAGGCAGTAACAGTTCAAATTCTTCTGAGGCAGAACGTGCCCTGGAGCGTGAAGCTCAACTACCATTGACGGGATGGCAGCAGGAGGTGTCAAGGGGGCTCGAATACGGGCTGGAAGCGGCAGAGAGTATTAGCGATCGCACTATTCCCACCTTTTCCCGTGGTGAACTACCTCACTACGCTGGCATCAATACCTTCCTCAAAGCGCCCTATCTCGAAGATGTTCGCCAGGTTGAGTCATACGATGTAGCCATTGTCGGGGTTCCCCACGACTCGGGAACCACCTATCGCCCCGGAACCCGCTTTGGTCCCCAAGGCATTCGCCGCATTTCTGCCTTGTACACCCCTTACAACTTTGAGTTGGGGATTGACCTGCGAGAGCAAATTACCCTCTGTGACGTGGGAGATATTTTCACCATTCCAGCTAACAACGAAAAGTCATTTGACCAGATTTCTAGAGGCATTGCTCACATCTTCAGCTCTGGAGCGTTTCCCATCATTTTGGGAGGGGATCATTCCATCGGATTTCCTACGGTTCGGGGTATTTGTCGGCACTTAGGGGACAAGAAAGTTGGCATTATCCACTTTGATCGCCATGTAGATACCCAGGAAACCGACCTGGATGAGCGGATGCACACCTGCCCTTGGTTTCATGCCACTAACATGAGGAATGCTCCAGCCAAGAACTTAGTGCAACTGGGCATTGGCGGTTGGCAAGTACCTCGCCAGGGAGTCAAAGTTTGCCGGGAGCGGGCAAGTAATATCCTGACAGTAACCGATATCACTGAAATGGGATTGGACGCAGCAGTAGAGTTTGCCCTCGAACGGGCACTAGACGGTACCGACTGCATTTATATCAGCTTCGATATTGACTGTATCGATGCCGGTTTTGTTCCTGGTACAGGCTGGCCCGAACCGGGCGGACTCCTCCCCCGGGAAGCTCTGTATCTACTGGGCAAGATAGTTCAGAAAGCTCCTGTTTGCGGTTTGGAAGTAGTGGAAGTCTCGCCGCCCTATGACATCAGCGACATCACTGCCCTGATGGCAACTCGCGTCATCTGTGACACAATGGGGCACCTAGTGCTATCTGGTCAACTGCCGCGCCAGGAAAAACCCTCCTATATTCATCCAGAAGCGCAGCCGGAACTAGTAGATTGGACTTGAAGGTGGATTTCAACAATGCATGAGACTGACATGACTAAGGCACTAATTGTGACCTTGCGCAATTGGTGGCAAGCACAGCCAGAGCGACCCAAAATTTCCTGCGTCCATCTCACAGTAGGCCAGTTCACTGGCGTCGAACCCGTGAGTTTGGAATTGGCCTTTGAAGCTCAAATTCCCAACACCTTTTTGTCTGGTGCAAAACTGGTGATTCAGGAAACTCCCTTAATTGCCTTTTGCCATCACTGTCAACAAGACTATCGGCCTGATATTGATAGTCAATACGCTTGCCCAGAATGTAAATCACCGATGGAAGACATTCGCTCTGGGCGAGAATTAAAGATTGACCGCCTTGAATACTGTGGCTCTGCTGTTGAAACCGATGTACCACAGCTTTGATGCAGCTCTGGAAATTAACCTGCTCCATGGAAGAAAGGCGTTGACCACAATCGCACCCAGGGCAAACCCATCTTTGAGTTGACAAATCGACTATTTTATGAGCTATACCAATAAGGATTAGAAGGGTAATTAAAAGGCGATCGTTTACAGCTCGTAGCGATCGCTTTTTAGTATTGGTTACTAAAGTTTTACAAAGTTTATAACAATCAATACTTTGAGGTTAATAATTTGTATTTTGGGCAGATGATCAAGGAATTTTTGCTTTGCTGAATTGAAGTATGAATGCGCGATCATTTGATTTTGATAAAGCCCTCTAAATCCACCAAATTTGGGGGGCTAGGAGGGCAAAATTATACCATCATTAAGCAACGCCAATAATCTCATTGCTGGACAATAGGGTAAGTGATTACCCTATTGTGTGAATCCACAGGTGTATTAAAATAAATCAGTTTCCTTTGAAAAAAACTCCTATAGAAAAAGATTTCGAGGAAATGAATTCGAGGGAAAACCTCTTCTACCACTTCAAAACAAAATATCCCAACTTATCAACTATGTATACTATGATCGCCATCATAATTTCCTGGTGTGGGATATGGGGGTTACTTTGGGACATACCTATTCAACCTTTTTGGCGATCACTAATGACAATCTTTCTAGGCTTATTCCTACTCTATATTGATGATTTGAAATTGGACGAACTAAACTAGACTAACTAAGTAGTAGGACACAATTAGAAATGCTATACTGAGAATTATTAATCACAACTCAGCACTCAGGTTGAGCTAGGTAAACCTTGGTACGATACCTCAAGTAAACTAAACCTTTGTGATCACACCAACTGTTGTACAATTCCTGCAAATCAGAGATAAGTTTCTGGTGCGCTAATCCTTCTCGTGGGATATAGGAGACACTCATAGCACGACCAATCAGACCATCTTTGTCTAAGGCTTGCTGATAAGAAAAGGTGTAGGAATAGACATTGGGAAACAATGGACTAGCGAGCAAGGGGTCTACCGAACACATACGGGACTCAGCCGGATGATGATTGGAGGCGATTTGCACTAGATGAGTATAGCCTTGGGTAAAATCATCTTGACGGTTGCGGTCATTCCATACCACAGCTAATTGTCCAGTAGGCTTCAGGATACGGCGAAACTCTAGCAAACTTGGCTCTGGATCAAACCAATGGAAGGATTGAAAGCAAGCCACTAAGTCAATAGATGCATCAGGTAAGTTGGTCTGTTGAGCAGTTCCATCCCGGAATTCAACCAATGGATGGCTGGTAGCAGCTTGTCTCATCTGAGTATTGGGTTCGATGGCAATAACTCGAACTCCCCGTTGAGCTAGTAGCCGAGAGGAAATTCCTGTTCCTGCACCAATATCCGCAGCTACCAGTTGCCCTCTGTTCTCAAGTCCTTCCAGAATCTTGTCGATAGCTGCAGCTGGGTAACTGGGTCGGTATTTCGCATAATCTGCCACCAGTTCAGAAAATCGACTCTCTGGGTTCATCTGGTGTAATGGTGTTGTCTCAAGGTTCGTTTCGGTCATGATTAATACCAATCAGGATTTAGGCAATCACTGTACTTGTAGGGTAGGGTACTAGTTGTGTGGCCAGATTAGCAATTTTGACAAAGATTTACATAATCCGTGCATTGAGATGATTTTAGGCTTCGATCCAGGACGAGATAAATGTGGTGTAGCAGTAATGGAAAAAGAGGGTCAGCTGCTAACCCATGAGGTAGTCGCTTCAGGAAATGCGATCGCAAAACTCCAGCAACTGTGTCAACAATTCCCCATTGAAACCATTGTGATGGGAGACCAAACTACTGCCAAGAGATGGAAACGGAAAATCCAGGAGGAATTACCAGCATCAGTACCTATTGTCCTGGTAGATGAGCGCTACAGTAGTTTAGAAGCTCGCCCACGCTACTGGCAAATGTATCCTCCCAAAGGGTTCCAACGCCTTATCCCCCAAGGAATGCGCCAACCTCCTCGACCCATTGATGATATTGTGGCAATTTTGTTAATCGAGCGCTATATAATCAAAAGCAAAAGCTAAAAGGGATATCGTCGTCTTCCCTTGGGCATGACCTATTGACAGGATGCTCAAGCCTCTTCTAATTTCCCCCTATTATCCCTTCTGAGAATATAGCATTTCTCATAGTAATGAGGTGCAAATTTTTCCCATTCTCTACTCCCTACTCCCTACTCCCTACTCCCTACTCCCTACTCCCTACTCCCTACTCCCTACTCCCTATTCCCTACTCCCTACTCCCTACTCCCTACTCCCTACTCCCCAGAAAAAAAGTACCTCACCGAATTGAGACATGCTATAGCTCAGCTCGAATGGTAAAAGCATAGTTTCCTCCTGGTTCGAGCTGGTAATCCCACTGTTCTAAAAATCGGCCAAGGGGTTCCTGAATCAAGGCACGGCCCAAAGAGGGGGTGACTAACAGCTGACTGACCCGAAAATGCCACTTAAACTCCCATTCATAGTCTGCGGCTTGGACTTCCCCTTCAATCTTGCCCTGTTGCCAGCAGTGCCGCGTAATTCTGACGTAGGCAGTGGTTTCAGGCAAACCCTTTGCACTCACAATGGTAAAAAATCCTAATCTGCTTTAAAGACATAGGTTAGCAGACCTGTTGGCAGATAAGTCAATAGGGATCAACCCGAATGTGATAGCAGTGTGGGTGGTTGATGACCAAGGAACCCAGGGGGTGCATGTCAGTTTTGTTAATCCCTGATTCAGATCCCCCGTTTCCCTTAATAAGGGGGACTTTTCAATCTAATTCCCCCCTTTTTTAAGGGGGGTTAGGGGGGATCTATGTACCTAATTACAAA
>NZ_JAAHFV010000346.1:0-6650 GCF_010672755.1 Moorena sp. SIO1F2 | reverse complement strand
TAAAGATTATTGGTGCTACCAAACCTCTGGAGGCTGAACCAGGAACTATTCGGGGCGATTATGGGTTAGACACAGGTCGCAATCTTATCCATGGCTCAGATGCCATTGAGACAGCGCAGCAGGAGATTAGTCTTTGGTTTAAGGAAGAAGAGCTCGTTAGCTGGGAACCAACCATAACCTCTTGGCTTTATGAGTAACAGTAACATTTACCTTTAAACGGCAAGTCCCACGCTCTACCAATGTTTGGTGAGCGTTGGGATCATTGATAGGGAGATGGCGGAATTCTTCCCGACTCTTGTTAAAAGCAGTTAGCGGCTAGCTTCTTTTGCCCTTTGCTCTTTCCCCAAAGCCGCTTGCCCTTCATTTTCTACAGGAATTGACTCCAGGTCTGGGGTCTTAGACTTTTCAGAAAATCCCCACATGAACACTAGGGCAATAGCAGCAATCATTAACCATTCCGGTGGCACTAATTCCGGTTTAATCGCTCTGACCAACAGGCGCAATCCCACAAAGCCCACGGTGATGTAGCCAGCATCCTCCAGATAGACATACTCTTTCAACCAACGAATAAATAAGCCCGCCATGAAGCGCAGGGTAATTACCCCAATGGTGCCACCAGCAATAACCAGCCAGGTCTGGTCAGAAATTGCGATCGCTGTCGTGACACTATCCAAGGAAAAAGCTAAATCCGTTACAGCAATTAGGGGAATTGCCTGCCATAGAGAAGTAAACTTCGGGCCATGATGGTGATGTTGTTCATCTTCATCAGAGGTGAAATACTCAAAGACCAACCAGAGCAGATAGGCAGCTCCCAATAACTCAAACTGCCAAAACTGCACTACCCAAGTGGCTGTGAGAATCAAAGTGATTCGTAGGACATAGGCAACTGCTAAGCCCAAGTTAAGAGCATGGCGTTGAAGTTGTTTGGTCTCTAAGCCTTGGGAGATCGCAGCTAATGCGATCGCATTATCAGCAGACAGTACAGCTTCTAGTGCGACCAGAATCAACAAAACCACAGGACCCTCAAGCCCAACATTAAACGATGAGTTAAGAATTTGGTCTAGCATTAAAAATTCTTAATGTCTTAAAAGGTTAACTTAGTCTATTACATAGACTTAATCGCCTAAATTGCTAAAACTTTGATATCTAATTTAATTAATCTTAACATTATAATCAGAATTTTAGTGCGCTGCGACCCCAGGGAGGTTCTAACGCCCACACCGAACCTGCAGCAAGATAAAGGTAATAGCTGTGATCTTAATTTGAGATCAACCCAAGCTAAAAGGATTATAGTATCTGGATAGGACAAGTTATTGTGATAGAATTCCAGAACTAGCCCAATTAGTTGGCTAATGGTATAGAATATCGCTCAAATAAAGGAGATTGTATACGATGGCTATTTCAGATGCGCAAGTTATCGGAGCTCTATTACTGGCTTTGCTTCCGGGATTTCTAGCATTCCGGCTGTCTACCGAACTTTACAAATAGTGCTGGGAAGCTCAAAGCCTTGCTCCTAAGCGGCTCGGATCTAGAGCGGACGAAGGATAAACAAAATAGTTTCGGTGACACCACCGATAATCTAGGATTATCGGTGGTGTCACTGAAACCAATTAATAAATCGCGAAGCCTCATTAAAGCTAGTGAAATCCATGGGGAGATGGAAAAAAGGGGAAGAACCTTGCGCTTCTCAGTCGTTAATTAAAAACAGGGGTTTAACCCCCCAGTTAGTTTATCAATAGTATCGTTTGATCGGTCAGCACTACCAAATACCGCAATTGATCGCTTTTTGACGGGTTTCCGCGATCCAAATTTCCCAGGAATCGCTGCAAACGTCAGTGTACCGGGGAACGTTAATAGATATTTCCGATATTATAACCAATAATTCTGAATTATTCTCCTGACTGGAAGGTCGTTTCCCTTGGATTGGAGTCAACACCAGGAAATTTATGTGTCAAACTCACGTTATCGAAACGAGGGAGTTTGAGGGAGCTATAAAACCTCGTCGGACATCATGACGAGTGTTCGCTGACGAACACGATGTCATAGGGCGAGGAGACATGGACTCCCTCAAGCCAATTGAGGGGTTCGATGCCCCGATAATTGGCAAATCTCTTAAATCTTTACACAACATTATAACCCATGTAAGCTATAATAATCTGGCCATGCTAACAATGACCTACGAGTACAAACTAGAACCAACTGCCGAACAGATTAAATCTATCGAGCAAACCCTAGATATTTGTCGTTCTGTCTGGAATTTTGCGCTCAGACAGCGTAAAGATTGGTGCGCATCTCGTAAGTCACCTATTAATGCTTGTTCGATTCAATGCGAGTACATCATTTCTGCCGACGAACCATTTCCGAATTACCATAAGCAAGCCAAGCAATTAACTCAAGCCAAGAAACTCTATCCTCATCTGAAAACAGTTCACTCTCAAGTACTACAACAAACCCTAAGAACTTTAGATAGAGCTTGGGAGGATATGAAAGCCAGAGGTTTTGGTTGGCCTCGCTTTAAGAAGAAGTATCGGATGCGGTCGTTTGTCTTTCCACAGTTAGGAAAAGACCCAATTAGAAATGATGGGATTAAGTTCCCAAAACTGGGATGGGTGAAATGGCGACAGTCAAGACCTATTCCCAATGGGTTTGAAGTCAAGCAAGCGAGGATAGTTAGAAAAGCATCTGGTTACTTTGTGATGCTGTCACTACAGCTAAATGTCAATGTCTCTAGTCCCATGCCTCACGGTCATCCTAGAGGTTTGGACTTGGGGTTTGACAAGTTTGTAGCTACCAGTGATGGTGAAGAGATTAAGCGACCTCGATTTCTGATCACCCTACAGCGCAAGCTGAAATTGCTGCAACGTAGGCTAAAGAATAAGCAAAAAGAGTCAAATAATAGACACAAGCTAAACCAGAAAATAGCTAGACTGCATCAACGTATATCAGACACTCGTAAAGACTGGCATTTTAAATTGGCTCATCATGTTTGTGATGGTGCAGGGATGATATTTGTTGTTGGCGAAGCCTGTCCGAAGGACATAGATATCAATTTTGTCAGTTGGGCTAGGGGTATGCTCTCAAAAGCATCGGCTGACGCGGGTTTTGGGCAATTCGTGGAGATCCTACACTGGGTATGCTGGAAAACCGATACCTATTTTGCCAAGGTAGATAAAAATGGTACTTCTCAGACTTGTCCTAACTGTGGCGCACACACAGGTAAAAAAACCTTAGATATGAGAATTCACGTCTGTAGTGAGTGTGGATATACTACGACACGGGATGTGGCAGCTAGCCAAGAAATCAGAAACCGTGGAATCTCTGCGCTAGGGCATAGCGTATCAGAAAATGTCTGTGGACTGGAAGCGACGGGGAGTATTGGTCACGATACTCTAGTTGGCACGGGTCGAAGCAGAAAACCTAATTCGCGAGATTTAGGAATCCCCTTCCTCAAAGTAACTGAGCTAAGCTCAGTTACTTTGAGGAAGGGGAGGATGTCAAGCTAAGCTCTTAGTCTATTTGGGGGTTTGATTCTTCCATAAAGACTATTTTTTAGCTAAATTATCTGGCTAAATAAAAGGTGCATACTAAAAACTCTATCTTAATCAACCCAATAATAAACCCAAGGGCGCTGGTGTGCCAGCGTGGCATTGTAAACGGAAATGAACGCAATCCAAACCCCTCACTCAACTCGGGTACCATCAAAACCTCGCCGAAGAGTTCCTCGAATCAAGCACCGTCCGCAGCGACAGTCTTACGGGGCAGTTGCTGGTGAAACTACGGCTAAGTTACTTGTTAACCTAGTTCTCTGTGCCGCTGCGATTACCGCACTAATGGAACTATTGCCTTATCATCTCTCACAGCAAGCCAAGTTGCGAGAAGTCAAACGAGAGGTGAAGCGAACTGAAAGACGAGTGAATAACTTGCGCCGTGAATTCAGTCGCTCTTTTGACCCCAGGCAAGCCCAGAAAGTAATGCGAGAGCAAAGCTTACGACGTGATCCGAATCAGGTTCAGGTCGTCTGGCAAGATCCAGACTGAGGGCCAGACTTAGGGCATGGAAATTAGTTATACTTCCGGTGGGCATAAACTGAGCTAAAGGTAATCGGTCCAGCTTGCTCGGTGCGTTCGCGTAGCGTGGCCTACGGCCAAACGCGCCCCGCGTCTCCTAGGTCGAATCGCTCTTTGGGAGGCAAGAGCTCATCACTAACCCCTTCAAGCTCTCAGTGGCTTAAGCAAATCATTGATCCAATTTTCCACTTTCTCGCGCAAGGAATCAGAAGAACCGGACTTGGGCAGCCACTTCAGAGCCTTTTGATAGTCGCTGATGGCACAGTTCCAGTCACCCCTGAGATGGTAAGTACGCCCTCTCTGGGCATAGACATGGTCTTCCAGGCATCCTAGCATTAGAGCCATGTCAAGGTTTTCTAGGGCTAAATCGTACAATCCCAATTCCCGGAAGGTGATCCCTTGGTTAATCCAGGTGCGGATATTTCCCGGATTGATATCAATAGCTTGCTCGTAGTCGGTGAGGGCTTCAGCCAGTTGCCCAACTGATGCATAATAATTAGCGCGATTGTTGTAAGCACTGTCCAATGTTGGATCAATTCGCAGTGCCTGATTGTAATCAAATAGGGCTTTGTAGGGCTGACCACTTTGGAAATACAGCAATCCCCGATTGTTGTAGTCTAATGCACTGGTGGGATTGAGATTAATCAACTGGGTTAACAATGCGATCGCACTGCTGTAATCCCCTTGTTTCACTTTCGAGTTTGCTAAGGTGCGCAGGCTTTTCACAGAGTGTATGTGGCTTTTTCTAGGCACTAGCTTCACTGGTGCTAAATGCCTGTGGTTTTTAGGGGACATTGGGAACCACTGTCGATTTTGGTTTTGCCGATTTAGAAAAGTAGGAGCATTCATATTTGCCTCAACCTCATTTGCAGCCTATCTAGATTCAACCTTACGGCTAACAGCACCCAGCTGGTTGGTCTTAATGTGTCACTTATTCATGCGTCTTTGGTGTACCCAAGAAAACCATCCAGATTGTCCCTCGGACTTGGGACTCTTCTTTGAAGACTACAGCAGTAATATGACAGTTTCCTGAAAGACGAATTAATTTTGTGGGGATTATTTTATAGAGGGGCTGGGAGTGGACACTTTTGGGAAGATGCACAATTCCCTAGGGGTTTGGGGTTTGGGGTTTGGGGTTTGGTTGTCATTACTGAAATGCAGCTATAGCAGAAAGCGGATAGATGTGTTCAAAATAGTATAGTTACTATTCCATAGCATCCACTCTCAGGAGGAAATCCTGTGCCATCCCTTCCCCCTTCAATTCCACCTGTGTCTTCGCCCCCAACCAACCCATGGCTGCGAATGGTAGGGATGTGGCTAGCAGTTGCTGTCATTGGTGCAGGGCTAGGTTGGTCATATCAAGAATGGCAAAGTTATCGAAATACACTATTACGCTTAGAAGAGATTCAGAAGCACCGATCAGAACGGGAATATGAAGAATGCATCAATAAAGCCACGACTATTCCTGAAAAGTCGCCTATATATCAACAGACTCAGCTTATTTTCGATGAGTGTGCCCAGAAACTATTTGGCAAAGCTAAGATACTAGCTGCAGCGAACCAATTTAAAGACGCAATTATCGAGGCCAATAAGCTGACCCCAGATAGTGTTCCTTACCAAGAGGCACAACAGATAATTAATCAGTGGTCTAAGAGCCTATTTCAGAAAGCTACCAAGCTGTATCAGGAACAAGGGAAGCTCAATGAAGCCATTGCTCTAACTCAAGTCATCCCTGAAACTACTCTGATTCGTCAAAAATTACCGGAGACCATTGCCCAATGGAAACAAGAGTGGGCTGTGAATGTATCGATTCGCAAACAAGCACTTCAAGCCCTGGAGGCAGGTCAATGGCAACAGGCTAAGCAAAACGCTAGGAGGGTGACCACTAGCTATTGGCAAAAGAAAGTTGAACCAATTATAGACAGGGCAGATGCTAAAATTTCTACCATAGAAGCCCACAAAGAAGCTCAACGAGTCAGACGACAAGCCCAGCAAGAGGCTCAACGAGTCAGACGACAAGCCCAGCAAGAGGCTCAACGCATAGCCAGAGAAAAAGCACAACAACAAGCTCAGGAGCAGGATCGACGTAGACAGCAATGCATTAAGCTGGTAACCAAATACACTGAAGAGAATGAGTGGGCTCTCAAAGAGTATGAAAGGTTAAGATGTGATGATTTTCCCCATGAGCTATTTTAACTAAGCCATCGGGTTGTTCTGATCCTAGAAACTAGGTCCATTGGATGGGCTTGATGAGGCATTAAGTACCAGAACTTAACCCAACATCTAACACCTCAGACCTAACACCTGACACATCATACCTCATACCTCACACCTCATACCAAGTTGCGGTCAAACGTACAACTTTCTCTTCCCCCAATCTCCCAATTTCCCTATCTCCCCATATTCCCCTCCTGGGAGGCAGGGCTGTTTCAAAGAAAAATAAGTTAACGAGAAAAGGAGATAGGGGGATAGGGGGATAGGGGGATAGGGAAATAGCTCAAAATTTTCCGAAAAATCCCCAAATTTAGTCATTAAAATCTGACTAATTAGCCGGCTTCAATCAACTCAAATGACTAACAATTC
>NZ_JAAHFV010000345.1:0-6695 GCF_010672755.1 Moorena sp. SIO1F2 | reverse complement strand
TCTCCTCAACTCTTCCTTGCTCAAGCACGTCCCAAAAGGTAAGTCCTAGGGGCACCACTAACACAGCAATCAGCACTAACGAGAATCCCCAGTTTAAAGACCGGCTCAGTTCAGTACTCTGAGCATATCCGCTAAAGACATAGACGATCATACAAGCTAGGTTAATCCCAATCAGGTTAGTAATATAAAGGAGAAATGCCCCCTGACTCAAAGTCCATTCTCCCTGGGATAGGGTTAACCCAACGACACAAAGGGGAGGCATTAGGGCTACTGCAATTGCTGTCCCTGGTACCGCATCCTCTAAAGACGGACGAATTTTAGAGAAACCACTAATTCCCCCGGCCACGATCGCAACCAGTAAATCAATCAGATTGGGTTGAGTTCTTGCTAAAACTTGGGCTCCAAATTCAGGGAATCCGATAACTGTACCAACCAACCAAGAACAACTTATACCGAGTACGGTGCCTACAGCAATAGAAACAAAACTACTCCGTAACAGTTGCCAATCTCCTTCCAAGGTAGCAAAGGACAATCCTCTTAAGGGCAACATCAGAGGAGCAATAATCATCGCTCCAATAATCACCGCAGCACTGTTGAGCACTAGTCCAAAGGTGGCAATTAAACAAGAGCTAATGATTAAGACTAAGAAATTGAGGGTAAGTTCTGATTCTTCAAATAGAGAATTCCTTACCATCATAATTGGAATTGCCTTTAAGCCAAAGTTCCTGAAAAGATTCAAGGTTTTGGAGACTCTAGTTTTAGTCTTTTGAGTCTTTTGATTATTTTGGTTTTCCTTTTCCATAGATAATAGACGATGCTCCTGACTATTGAGCTTAATTATCTTTCACCAACACATATTGACAATTGACCATAATTAAGGTATAATATACGACTTCACAATCTGACTGGTAGATCGGATAATCATTAGGTAACGTTACTGCTCCTACCAGTCAGTACTATTACCTGAGCCGATTGTCAATGAATTCTATTTTTTCACCAATTCAACAGTTACTGATCACTTGGCTACTAATCTTAATAACTGGATCGGTCAAATCCTGTTAGGCTTGTTTATCACAGCTACCCTATGAATGGGTAGTGCTATATTCGTGGTATCCGTAGGACTACAGCAGATCAAAGACAACTTCATTGCTCCGAGAGTTCTCCGTAACTTGACCGGTTTATCCCCAGTGATTATCTTTGTCTATTTGCTATTGGGAGTTAAACTGGGAGGATTGTTGGGGGTAATTCTCGCAATTACCCTCACAGGTGTCGTGAAAAGTCTAGTGGAAATTATTAGGGAATCGGGAATCGGGAATCGGGAATCGGGAATCGGGAACAGTTGAGAGTCAATTTAAAATGGAAAATTAATAACCATTAAGCTTAATACTAAGTGATTAACCAGACTCATACAATCTCTCTTCTGCCTAGAGTGACAAAAGAGAGATAATGACATTAAGAAGTTGACAAATCAGCTTATATCATGTCCGGATAATTAGTAATCAAAAACCATCTCCGATGAAACCTTACTCCTTTACTTCTGCCTTCTGCCTTCTGCCTTCTGCCTTCGATTCGGCCAAGGGTGTAAGTATTCAACCGGAGATGATATTACAATCCCAGAGCCGAGCGAGTTGTAGCTCCAACGATTCCATCTACTGTTAAATCTTTTAGCTTCTGGAATTCCTTAACAGCTTTCTCAGTAGCGGGACCAAAAACGCCATCTACCTCGACAGTAATAGTTGCTTTAACTAAAGCTTCCTGAACTTCGCGAACATCCTCACCTTCGAGATAGGGTTGAGTCAGGCTGAGTCTTCTGTCTGGAAGAGATTCGTTAGTTTTTCCAAAGCCAACTATAGGGGCTTGATTCAGTCGCGCGTCAGTATTTCGTCCGTAAATCCCATCTTCAGCAATGGGTTTGTCCGGATTGTATCGGTTCCAGAGTCGCTGAAACGCTTTAACTGCAACAGGACGAATGTTTCGTGTACCTCTGCCAATATAGTCAAAGTGAGGCCTATCCGCAGGTCCAAACCACCTCCAACCCTCTCGCTCTAGATAGGGTCTCCAGCCTTGCTCGTCATTAATATCTAGGGCTAAACCACTCTGGTGATTACTTCTACCAGGAGGGGCAACCACACCAATACCACAGCGTCTAACTTTACCATGATTGAATAGCATTAGTTGCTGAGCAATAGTTCGGTAAGCAGAATTGACCGAAAGGGTGCGACCACGAGCCTTAATTGCCCGTGCCAAGGACTGCTTAGCTACTGCCTGAAGGAAAGGGTGAACTGCTGGACCATTAGCCACATCTAGGTCGGCAAAACTGACCAAGCTATTGGGTCCGATGCTATTCATTTCATCAATCAGCTGCTGGTCTAGTCCCCCCAGGATAGAAGTAGAGCAGCCAGGAGCCTGTCGAACAGTAGTTAATCGATTTTTTGCGATCGCTTGTGTGTGGATCAGGGTTTCAAGTTGATTATCTATCAGGTTAATTTGGTGACAATGCTCACAAAAATCTGCATGTTCTGTTTGTTCTGATTCAAGATTGCTTTCGAGATTGCTATAGTCTTTCATAACTATAAATTTAGGATATATACCTAACTCAATGGTTTACTCTAGTTGCTTTCCCTGAAATCTTGCACCACTGTCACTAGCCGTAGGTTCGGCAATATAGCGCTACGCGCAAGGCAATAGGCAATAGGCAATAGGCAATAGGCAATAGGCAATAGGCAATAGGCAATAGTTACCCACGGGTCGCACCTTTTTCTGCTTGTATCAATTTCAAACACCTTAATGCGTAGTGCTATATTAAGTTATCCCTAGCTTAATCTTAGAGTGGAATAATTGCCCACTATAACGACTCAGGTGCAATAAAATTTCAGTACTATTTTGATTATCAGCAATACAATAATCCTTTGACAGTACCCTTGAGGGTACTTTTTTTGGACTCGTTAGTGATTTAATTTGATATAATTAAAGATTGTGCCAGATGTGTTGAACAGGCAAAAGGGAATAGGACAGAAGTAGTTTTCGAGATGTAACGGCTTGTGTCTAGGTTAAGTATAATCCTGAATCGTGATTATTCACTAATGACTAATTAATACAGCGTTGCTTAATAATGGAATGATTTTAAGAGTAAGGTCGAATGGGCATCTTGCGTGGAACGGGCATCTTGCCAGTTTCATGCTTATTTTCTCGCGGGCAGGATGCCCACTCTACTCCTATTCATTCCCAAATTCAGCAACGCCTTGTTCTTAATATATTTCCATTAAAAATCTGCTTTATAAACTACTGATAGGTCGATTTTTATAAATGGATAATCACCAAAGTAGGGTAAGGATTTCGGCGTTGCTGAATCAAGGAATGAATGCATGATAATCTGGTTGTGCTCAAGCCCCCTAAATCCCCCAACTTTGGGGGACTTTGAAAGTCTTTTTCCCCCCAAAATTGGGGGGCTAGGGGGGCAAAACCATACTCAGAATCAGCAACGCCAGGATTCCAAAAGAGTAAGATCAAGGACTGCGATTGCTTTCAGTATCAGCGATCTGATCACGTTCCTCTGTAACTGCCCCAGACTCAGAGGTCGGTGGCTGAATTTTTTCTTCCAGTGAACTAGAAGTGAACTGAGGCAAGAGCATCAAGATGGCAGTACCAATAGTCAGAAGAAATTGCACAGCGAAAATTAGGCGTTGAGAGTTATCTGCTATCGATATACTAGAATTAACTAATTGCCCCAGTAAATTTTGAGGCGGTCTGGCAGGGTCAGAGTGCATGAGAGCAAGAGCAAGAGTAACTATTTGATCAACGTTTTCCTTGGGATACAAAACCTCAACAGTTATCTCAGTTAATTCAAACCACAAAATCCTTTTGTGCTCTACGCAATAAATAATCCAATCTCCTGTAGACAGCTGGAAATGATAGCAGTTAGGTCTATGGAAATCTACTGGCCTCTCTCCTATTATTTTTTTGCCCTTGCGCAACCTATCTAAAAAGTCTTGATAGGCGGTGTAGGACTGAGGAGATAAATGACTTCTGGCGTATTGGCGGACTTGTTTTGTTTGTTTGACGGCAATCTTCATTCTGAACTCCTTTAGAAGGAGTCCCCAAAGGGCTGCTGTCTTGAGGAGAAGACTGATTTCTTAACAACTCTTCAGAGTCCAACGCCTTATCCGAAGCTTCCTGCAACAATTGTGATGCGGTTGAATCCAAAAGCCGAAGATAGTACTGCAACTGGGCGTATTCAGGCATTGAAATGACAGCCGCATACTGTTCACCATCTTTGGTGACAATATGGGGCTGACCCTGGCTAGCTGACTCAAGACAGCTGTCCAGCGTCTGAAGTAATTGAGAAGTCGAAACTTCTACTTCTAGACGAGAGCCTCTCATGAGGTACTCCATTTCAATTGCCGAATACACCAAGCGCTGACCACCAAACGGATTTCTTTCTGCCGCTAAACAATTTACTTTTGTTTACAATTAACTACTTTTACTTTTGTTTGTTTACTTTTGTTGTGAATTATGTTGTTTGTTTACTTCTCTTCTAGCACCTACTCATTATTCCTTACGCTACATTAATTTAATGTCTATTGGGGTGCGCGCGGAGGCAAGTAATTCGGGTTTTCAAGGTGCGGGAGAAAGAAACCACATATATACTAGCAAATTTTAGAAGGGTTGAAAGAGTTGGCACGAAGGAACTTTTCCGCAACTTCTTGCACTTCGGGGTTTTCCGATACCTGGCACAGGCTTTCCAGAAAACAAATCTGCCCAGGTGAGGACTTCTTCTTACTGTGCTTACCCTTGATTTTCATTCCAGCTAATAATTTGTTTAAGAAGGATTATGCGATCGCGTAGCGTGACCAAAGGTCAATCGCAAAAGTCCTGAACGCTTATCCCTGCTTGACTTCAGGTGCTGGAGGAGCTAATCCGGATCTCGAAATGTCATGCTTTCCCCCATAAGCTGATAGCTGATAGCTGATAGCTGATAGCTGACAGCTGTAGCAATCCGTGTAGGAATTGAGAGAATTTTGATGCCATATTCCCTACTCCCGTCTTGATGCAGTCGCTCATGGGGGAAACCCCCAAGACCGCGCTGCATCGCTACTCCCTACTCCCTACTCCCTGTTCCCTGTTCCCTGTTCCCTTTGCTATGAATGCTTACTTACCAACTATCTGTACTCTTAAATTATCCTGAATCCTTATAGACAAATGAGTTTAGCTCTAATCAAGTCCCGTCGGACATTGATAACCTTAACAGTTACAGTTGCCATTGTATTAATTTCACTCAAAGCAGCAAGTGCAATACCATTGTTTGGTGCCGGTGCTTCATTTCCCGAACCCCTTTACCAGCGTTATTTTTCCCAATACCAACAAGAAACCAGCGTTAACGTAAATTACAGCACCATTGGCAGTGGTCGTGGCATTGAGCAATTCATTAACGAGTCTGTTGATTTCGCTGGCACTGATATGCCCCCAACCGATGACGAAAAAAGTCAGATGAAACGGGGCTTGCAAATGGTGCCCACAGCCGGGGGAGCTGTGTCAGTCATTTACAATCTCCAAGGTGTAGTGAGTTCTGTTAGACTATCTCGCGAGACTCTAGGCAAAATCTTTACAGGTCAAATCGGCAATTGGAAGCAAGTTAACACTTACCTGCCCAGAAGAGTAATATCAAATTCGGTTGAATAACCATACTTCCGTCGTTAGGAGAGCAGAGAACTAGCGATTTAGCACGGTCTTGGGGAGGCAGTGCCTTCAGGCGGGGGTTCCCCCCATGAGCAACTGCTATAGTTTCCAGCATGAGCGACAGCATCAAGACTGCCGAGGTACACAGGATTTTTTCCCTGATCCAAAGTTCCCTTTTCCCTACTCCCTACTCCCTACTCCCTGCTCCCTAAAACCTAGGTAGAGTTAGTCCCTGGTTCAATAGGTAAACAGAATCAACCTCCCACCCTTGGACGGCATTTCAATTTGAAGGTTGTTGCCTTGCACATCCTTACCATTGAATTCGTATATAACGTCTGTGGCCCGGACGCTCCTCCTAATCACAGTAGGCTGGAAGTCAGGTAGCCAGACTCTTAGACCTTTGAGTACTTCTGGAGGTACCTGACTTTGGTCAATTTCTTCTTCAACCTGCTGAATTTCGCCAATGGCATTGACATCCACTTCAAAGCGGTTGCCCTGGGAGTTCTGACCACTCAGTCCATAGATTAGCTTGCCATCACCCCCAATCTCGATTGCTGCATCCGTGGGTGAGACACCAGCAGCAACAGTGGCCGCAGTAATAGCAGGAGCTGGCACTTCAGAGATAGAAATCTCCTGATATATCCCCCCAAAGCTTTGGGCAAATGCCTTGCCAGCTGGGAGACTAAGTGCAAGGAATGAAACCAGTGTCAAGCTAAATTTTCGCAGTAAACTCATCTCCATGTCACACCAAAAAAATGTTTCCTTTCTTGTAAAATAGCATTAAACTTGGCTTAGAGTTTTCTAGTAAACTCTCTGATGAGATAAATTTGATTGCCCACTATTGATTGCCCACTTATAACGCCAGTAAAATTGGCGAAACTTTAGACTTGAAATAGTCGTCATATAAATTATATTGTTATGTAAGCTATCAGCTATCAGCTATCAGCTATCAGCTATCAGCTAATGAGGTGCTTTTGAATAAAACAAGTAAGCATTGGTTTAATCTCTGTTACATCAGC
>NZ_JAAHFV010000344.1:0-6759 GCF_010672755.1 Moorena sp. SIO1F2 | reverse complement strand
TCTTGTGAGTCTTACCATTGGTTAGGGGATTTACTCTTAACACAACAGAATTGGGATGAAGCAGCAATAGCTTACCAGCGAGCTATAGAACTCAATCCTTACAATCCCTGGTCTCACCATAATTTAGGGCTAGCCTTAACTGAACACGGCAAGTTAGACGAAGCAGTAGCTGCCTTAAACCAAGCCATAGGCCTATCCCCCAACCAGTACTTTGAATTTTACCAAAACTTAGGAAATGCCCTCAGCAAACTCCACCGTTGGGATGAATCCCTTACCGCCTATGGCAGTGCTATTAAATTAAATCCAGGCCATCCTCAGTTACACAGTAGTTTAGGAAGTGTATTGGTTCAATTGGGAAAGTCCGATCAGGCGGTAGCGTCTTACCGTCGCTCTATACAGTTAAAGCCAGATGACCCCGAGATACACGAAAAATTAGGAAATGTGCTTCGAGAAAGAGTCCAAGTAGATTTAGATCAAGCAATCAGCTGTTATCGTCGAGCCATTCGGACTAATCCAGATAATCTCGAGAATTATCACAAGGCATTAGGGATACAATCCAACGATCCTGAACTGTATCTACAGTTAGGCAATACATTAGTTAAACAAAATCAGTTAGACCAAGCCATTATTTTCTACCAAATCGCCCTCGAGATCCAACCCGAAAATTATGAAGTAAACGCTCAGTTGACCAGGGTTTTGGAAAAACAAGGCAAGGTAGGGAGTAGGGAGTAGGGAGTAGGGAGTAGGGAGTAGGGAATAGGGAATAGGGAATAGGGAATAGGGAACAGGCAAGAGGCAAGAGGCAAGAGGCATACATGCTAAAGTTTGAAGGCAAGAAGTGTGTTTACAACCCAGATAAAAACCCTATAGCGTTTCTCGTAGCTATGAGGTACACATTATTTTTTCCCTCTTCCCTCACTTCCCCTCCTGGGAGGGGTTAGGGGTGGGTTACTCTTACCTCTTCCCTGCTCCCTGCTCCGAAGTCCCTGCTCCCTAAAACCCAGAAATTTGTACCTCACAAGTCGTAGAATTGCTATATATCATAACTACTCTAGAAGAGCCCAGGATTTTTTCCCATATCCGCTACTCCCTGCTCCCTTTTCCCTACTCCCTACTCCCTACTCCCTATTACCTGTTACCTTTAAAACCTAACTATGGCAATCAAATTTTGGAATGGTATTGCATTAATTGCAGATGATACCTATAGGACTCAATTAATCCCAAAAGTAGGACGCTTAGATCACGATCAATCACTGCTGAGGGGGATTTTACCCCATATACCAAGGGGTGGTGTTGCCATAGATGTTGGTGCCAACATTGGCGATCACACCATTGCTTACTTGAATAAAGTTGGCCTAACTGGTCGAGTGTTAGCATTTGAACCCCTGCCAGAAGCTTATGAATGTCTCACGTTAAATGTACCAGGGGCAGAATCCTATAACTATGCTCTTTCAGACCAAGAAGAAACCCTGAATTTGGTGATTCGACCGAATACAGGAGAGAGTTTTTGCTCCTATTCAGAGAACTCACAAACTATTCGAGCTGTTCCATTAGATTCCTTTGAGTTTAGCCAGCTAGACTTGATCAAGTTTGATGTAGAAGGTTGGGAGTTGAAAGCCCTCAAAGGAGCGGAAGAGACTATCTATCAACATCAACCTCGGATGGTGATTGAGATTAACGAGAAAGTATTTAAACGAACCCTCGGGAATCGACAAGAGATTTACGATTTTCTGAAGCGACATGATTACGATTTACAACCAATACAACCAAAGACCAGCCTCAACACTGAGAGAATTGATGTACTGGCAGTACCAGCAAAAGCACAATACTTCTGTGGCTTCCAGCATAAATTAGGGGAAGCTTACACAGCAAATAATCAGCTTGATCAAGCTATCATCGCTTACCGTCGTGCGATTGGCCTTAACCCCACCATATCTTCCTCTCATCACAACTTGGGGGATGTCTTGGAGAAACAAGGTCATCTGGAATCTGCGATCGCATTTTACCGTAAAGCCATTGAACTGAACCCTGATCACCATCAGTATCATATCACCTTAGCCAAAGCCCTAGCCCGAAAAGGCATGGCAGCTGAAGCAGTAACTGAGTATCGCTTAGGGATGTCCCTTAACCCTAACTTCCAGTGGTCAGAAGATAATTTTGGCGAAGCTTTATTAGAAGGTCTGTATAAACACCATAGTAAAAACCATAGTAAAGGTTTCCAAGGCAACCCTAGTCAAAAGAAGGACACAAGCCACGACTGTGGTGTCATTTTTTTAGCCATTGGTGAAAAATTTAAACAAGAATTTCTTAATGCTTATAAATTTTTCAATAAATCCAATCCTACCATCCCCATCTCCCTATTTACTGATTGCGCCATGGGGGAGTTAGATGGTTGTACAGTCTATCCCTTAAACGAAAATAAAAATCCTCATAAACTAAAAGTAGACATCTTGAAAAATAGCCCTTATCAAAAAACTCTATTTCTTGATACAGACACCTTAGTCGTTGCTGATATTTCCGAGATATTTTCCTTACTAGATGACTGTGATTTATGTATAGCCAGAGAACCTAATGTTGACTATAGTAAACACCCCTATAAATTTATTGGATATAAATCCCATAAATACATTAATACAGGAGTATTCGCTTTTAAAAAATGCGAATTCATTACTAAAATGATTGATGGCTGGATTACTATGATTTCCCAACGAAATGACTCAGATATGAGAGCCGGACATTTTGCTGACCAGTACTATTTCAACCAGTTATTACAATCGGGTTTCTTTGAGCAAGAAGGAGGCAAAGTAAAGGTCATAGACAACAATATTTACAATGTCAGACCACAGCCTCTGCCTCACCTGATCAAAGATGGCTTATTTAATCAAGCGAAGATAATTCATCTACGACTCTCTGCTTTTGTCCCATCATTAGTTTCTCTTAAAAAGAAATAGGGAGTAGGGAATCGGGAATCGGGAATCGGGAGTCGGGAGTCGGGAGTCGGGAGTCGGGTGGGGAGTGCATAATAAAGTTGGGTAGTGGCGTGGCAAGCTTAATTTGATGCATTAGAAACAGATGGGGGAGTGTGGGGCGGGGGCGCGGGGAGTGTGGGGCGGGGGCGCGGGGAGTGTGGGAAGATGGGGAGCAAAAATCTATTGCACTATTTTAAGCTTGCCACGCCACTACGAGATTGAATATAGAGCTGTTTTGGAGGCGATCGCTCTTCAATTTACATCACTCATTACCCCAATATTTGCACCCATAATTTTAGCAATTTGCTTCAGAATACGCAAGACATCATATAACTGATTCCTACGAGGTAGCAGCAGATAAAAAAGATTAGATAAATCATATTGGGGAACACCTTCGGTCAACATTTTAACAAACAAAAACTCATCCCCGCTACCAATCATACCATAGACAGGACGTTCAGGATTAGGATTTGCCATCATATAAGTCATTAGTTGAGGTAAAGCTACTGAAAAAGCAATAGTAGATTTAGATTCAACCAAGAGAACCCAAAGTTGTTGTGCAATAACTAAAGTATCAATTCGACCTCGTAAAATTTCATCCTTGTCTTCTACTTCCACTTCAACAGTCGTTTCAGTAGTGACATAGAAAGGTTCATCATATAAACCTGCCAAAGTAAGTAAAGGTCCAATTAGTAATTGATTAATCACACCTTCTGGGAGAGGACTTCGTTCTCTATGACGTAAAAATCGTCTTTGAATTTGGTCTAGGTTCTCTTGTTCTTGAGCAGTTAGTTGAGGTAAATCCTGTTGCCATTCCTGAAAGAAAAGGTCATTATCTGTAGGAGATAAATTAAACCTTTGCTTCAAGTCAGCTAAGGTAGCGATCGTTTTGGAAATGGGGTAATTTTGAATCATTATTCACTCTTAATCCAACTCAAAATCTACTCTTTCATACAAATTTTGAAACGAAATTTCAAAATCAGCTGAAGCCAATTTTAAAACTGATTCTCCCCCTTGATAATCATTGAAAAGCCATTGCCCATCCTCTTGCTTAAAATATTGAGCCACATAAAAACGATATTGATCGATTAAAATATATTCCTGAAATTCAGGGATAGAACGATAATATATGAATTTATCCGTCCAGTCGTAATCCCGCGTCGATTTAGAAAGGACTTCCACAATGAGTGAAGGATTGGTTACGTTTGTCTTACCCATTCCTTCATAGATTGGTTTTCCTTTAATTACCATTACGTCAGGATAGGTATAGAGGCGATATTGCGCTATGCACAAGCGGACATCATTGATATAGATATAATATTCTTGCTCCTTAATTGTCAAAGGAAATTTGCGACAGAAATTGAGCGCAATTTGATTGTGATTTGTCGTGCCTCCTGTCATGAGGATGATTTCTCCATCTCGATATTCATGTTTATCTATCGCTTCCTCCTCTAATGTCAAGTATTCTTCAGGCGTGTAGTACCGTTTTTCTGTTTGAATCACCATATTAATGTTCCTGATGCTGCGATCGTTGTTCAGTTGCCATTACTCTTTAGGATAGGTGTATCTTGCAAACTCCGCTCAGTATAGCGCTACGCGCAAGGGCTTTAGGCAAAAGCCATGCATGCTAAAGTTGACTACAACAGCTTTTGCTGCTTGTATCCATGTCAAACACCTTAATGTGTAGTGCTATATTTGATCCTGTAGTTCAGTTGGTAGGGTGCGTTAGGCAGTAAGGATTTTCCGATTCTATTCTAGCTTGGTGCCCTGCGACGGATTGATAAATTCTGAGCTACGCTGACCCAATTTGTTGGGATAAGCAATACTACCCACCTGACTTCCTTTCCCTTCAGGATAGAGATAATCACTCTCTACCACCCATTGCTTTTCAATCTGGTTATCCTTGTTACTGCGTGTCACTAACCAAGGATTAGGAACAGGTGGAAAAACTGTTTTAGTCTGCTTATTGTCATCAGTAACTTGAATTCCCTTGGTCAAAGCATCTGGCAACGCCCAATGTAAATGAATTCCCGCTTTCAGATACAAATTCTGATTTTGAAAAGGTTGAGAAACAATCTCTTCACTAATATTGGCAATATTATGATTTACGTCTCGCTTACCATCAAAATAAGGAAGGCGGCTAAAATCTGTCATCGCCTCTACTACAACGCGATCGCTTTCCAGATACAGAGCGTCTAAGTGGACAGCAACCATTAAAGCGGGAATTTTTCCAGCCAAAATTACCTCCTCTCCCAGAATATCAACAATCGGTTTCAGCCAAATTTCACAGGTAATTTCACTAGGATTTTCTCTGACACCTTTAAGTGTGCTTCAGTTTCCCAGAAATGATTAATTCTGCAACAAAATTTTACATGAAAGGGTATTGACAGGGTAATATAACTGGTATATACCTTTGTGTAGCAAGGGATACAGCATATTAATAAAAAAAAATATCGGTCAAGTTTTGGTTAACCCCAATGCTTGACCGAATTCTATTGTGTAAACGTCAACAACTACAGCTTAACTGCATTCAAATCTGAATAACTACTGATCAACTAATACATTCGTCAGTGGTCAGTGGTCAGCCATTGGCTGATAGCTGTTCGCTTAGCGTGCGCGTAGCCCATAAGCTGATAGCTTAAAAATAAGCTCCACAATTCCTAGTCACCAGGGCGTCAAACCCTGGCAAAACCCTATCCTAGTCTACGTATAAATATCGAATCAAGGTGGTCATAACCTCACCGGGGTTTTCGGTAGGCTCGATAGCTTTGATAGGAACTGCCCACCGACAGTAACTTAATTAAAAACTAGTACTTAATTGTATACATTTTTAATAAAATTAATCCTCAGGTGGGCAGTGCATAATACCAATTTAAAACCTGACAATCTCGAAGGTAAGCACTGCCCACCCTACGCCAGCAGCGCGATCATGCTCTTGCTAGCATGCCTATTGCCTATTACCTATTACCTATTGCCTATTGCCTATTGCCTTAGCCAACTACGCCATCCCAAACTTATAATTGCCATACTTAATGTCATACCAAAATAAATTAGCGACTCTGTCTATAGACTCCTGATTATAATAATTAGTGTAATCATTATGTTTGTCTTGCTCTATCTTCGGACAATTCAGCTTCAGTCCTAGCAGAGACTCCAATAAAGTTACGTCTGATTCTAGAGTTTCAAAACGGATAACATAATCCACAAGAAACGTGTTATCCTCATCAAGTGCCGAGTAAGACAGTGAGTAAGCCGACAAATCAGTTAAGTGCTTACCTGCCTTGATATCCCATGATTTTCCTTTAGTGATCCACTCGGTAAAAGGCATTTTTTTGTTAGGATTGTACTGTTGTTTCTCCCAAAAGTAGAAGCCATTGTGATCAGGATTTCCAAAGGAGTACACAGAGACAAGCATATCCCAGGGGTTTCTAACAGAAGTGAATTTGAAGTAGCTATTCCAATCCCAACCCATGCGTTCAAAATGCTGTTGAACCATAGATGCTGGCACATGGGGATGGTTGTATCGCGGTTTATCTGTACTAACAATATCACTGTAAGGATCTAGTGCTTGTCTAATCGTAGTATCACCAGACCTGGGCTTGCCAATGAATACGAATTTATGCTTGTGTGATAGTCTCATTTTATAGCAGTTATTAATTGGATGAGGGAAAAAGTCCTGGGTTTTAGGGAGTAGGGAGTAGGGAGTAGGGAGTAGGGAGTAGGGAGTAGGGAGTAGGGAGTAGGGAGTAGGGAGTAGGGAGTAGGGAGTAGGGAGTAGGGAGTAGGGAGA
>NZ_JAAHFV010000343.1:0-6800 GCF_010672755.1 Moorena sp. SIO1F2 | reverse complement strand
TAGGGAGTAGGGAGTAGGGAGTGTGGGGAGATGGGGAGATGGGGAGATGGGGAGATAAAATTTATGTGTAGCCGTAATTTCCAAAATTGGTATTAGCCATTAGCCATTAGCCATTAGTCATTAGTCATTGCCGATTAATAATTACCGATTACCCAACCTTTACAATACCAATGCTCCCGGACATGATATTACGCAGTGAATCTAGTTAATAACGCACCCTACTATTTATAGAGTTTGGTTTCAGTTTGCCGTAAGTCTTGTTTAAATTATTCCTTAACCAACTTTTTAAACAGGCTTGAATAATCTTTATGCAGCTAATAAATTTGCTTCGATACTATAGATAATAAACGATTAAAATAATCAAAATGTTTATTAAAACTAGGGGGTGGTTCGGGAAGATTATTCCTTCCCATACACCAACTCAGTATACAGATATTTCTACAAATAAAGATACATCATCACAGCATAACACTCGGTTAAATCCAGCTAGATTAGGTTTTCTACTAGCTGTTTTTTTTCCCCTATTCGGAGCAATTTCAACGGCTCGGGATTGGGAGGGAGTGCAACGGATGGAAAGACAAACCCAAGCTTGGTTTTTCCAACTTAGGGGTCCGGTGACTCCCCCAGACAATATAGTGATTTTGGCAATTGATCAGGAGTCTCTAAATTTAAATCAATCCTATTATAATGATGAGTCTCAAGCACTAACTGATTTAGAACTTATCAAGAGCTGGCCTTGGAAACGAGCTGCTTATGCTACAGCCATTGAGCGGCTGATGGCTGCCGGAGCTAGGTCTGTCGCCCTCAGTATTGTGTTAGATAGTCCCAGTAGTTACGGCCAGGCAGATGATCAACGGTTGAGAGAGGTGCTGGAAAACTATGGCGAAAGGGTTACTCTGGCCGCTATGTATGAGACTTACGAAACTGTTGAAGGTGAGACTATCAAGCTAGTTAAGCCAAATTCTTTGTTTGAGACACCCCAGTTATCTGTAGGTTCTATTAATTATCCCATTGAGCCGGATGGCAGAATCTATCGTCTAGCCAATCAGTTTCCCAAAGTTTGGGCTAAGAATAATCCAGAATTGGCAGAAACATCTGATCAGCTGATGTTTACAGTACCTTCCTTTAATGAGGCTACCTTGGCCAAAAGGCCACGCTACGCGAAGGCAGCTGCTCAGGAATCAGGACTGAAGACGAAGCCCAAACCAGAGAATATTTTCTTCTACGGTTCGGATGCATTTACATCTATTCCCTTCTGGTATGTCTTAGATGATAATCGCTGGCACACTCGCCTAGACGATGGTAAGTCTTTCCAAGACAAGATTGTTTTAATTGGACCAACTGCTAGCTCATTACCAGATTTTCATCGGACTCCTGTGTCCGACAGAATGGCTGGGGTAGAAATCAATGCTAATGCGATCGCAACACTACTCGAAGGTCATGCCATTGTCCAAGCAATTCCCAATCCTATCCACAGAGGAGTGTTGATATTTTTGGGGGTTAATGTCGTAAGGTACTTATTCAGTCGGATTAAGCGATGGCAAGTTTGCCTAGGCTGGACAGTGCTCGGGGTAATCACTTGGGGAGGAATCAGTTATCTATTTTTCGTGTATGAGGGGCTAATTTTACCTACAGCAGTGCCTTTAGTTAGCATGACTCTCAGTGGTATTTTCTGTAGCGCTATGGGAGCAATTCAAGACCTGAAGAACAAACAGCAACTACGCCAAACTCTTAAACATTACGTTTCTGCGCCCATTGTCCAAGAAATTATCTCTGGACAGGATGATTTAAGGAATTTGCTGGAGGAGAGGGAACAGGAACTATTAGCGACTAAGTTAAGTGGACGCTATCAAATCATCAAACGACTTAGTGCCGGAGGATTTGGCGAAACCTTTATTGCTGAAGACACCCAGCGACCGGGAAATCCGACCTGTGTGGTCAAGCAGCTCAAACCTGCTAGCAATAATCCTCAACACTGGCAACTGGCTCGACGGTTATTTCAAACGGAAGCAGAAATTCTGGAAAAGTTGGGCAAACATCACCAAATCCCTGAGCTGTTAGCCTATTTTGATGAAAATCAAGAATTTTATCTAGTTGAAGAGTTCATTAATGGTCATCCTCTCAGCAATGAGTTACTACCGAAACCTCTTCCTGAAGCCAACGTCATTGGGATAGTGGTAGATATTCTACAGGCATTGCAGTTTGTCCATAGTCACAGTGTGATTCACCGAGATATTAAACCTGATAATCTAATTCGGCGCAAATCAGATCAGAAGCTGGTGCTAATTGACTTTGGCGCTGTTAAAGAAATTACTAATCAATTGCATCCAAGACGAAATTTGACTAAGTTCACGGTGGGCATTGGTACTAAAGGTTATATGCCTAATGAACAAGCTGTGGGTAGTCCAAGATTTAACAGTGATATTTATGCCACAGGTATGATTGCTGTGCGATCGCTTACTGGCATACCTCCTAGCAAATTACCCACAGATCCCATAACTGGAGAAGTAATTTGGCTCGATAAGGCACAGGTCAGTCCTGAATTAGCTACAGTGGTCAACAAAATGGTGCGCTATAGCTTCCGAAGTCGCTATCAGTCGGCTCAGGAAGTATTAGAAGCACTGAAACCTTTAACCAAAACCTTGCCAAGATTCTCGTTTAGTAGCCCTGAGTCATCGGTAGCGCTACAATCTCAGGCTTCCACCTTGCCAGAACCAGAGGAAACCATGGTCGATAGTGACTTTTCAAGTTCACAGAAAACTGTTCCGTTGTCAGAATCTACCACAGTGCTAGAGGAGGAAACCATGCCCGATAGTGATTGTTCCAGTTCACAGAAAACTGTTCCGTTGTCGGAATCTACCACAGTGCTAGAGTCTGACGAAACCTTATCCTAGTGATTAGTCATTCAATAGGGCAGTTGAATTTTGAGTATCTACTTTCAAGATTCAACCTACCCTACACCGAACGCCAAAGGCGAACAACATTTTAGAATGTAGAATGTAGAATGCAGAATGTAGAATTCTGCATTTTGACAGACAACCTACCCTACACCGAACGCCAAAGGCGAACAACCTGCTAACCTTCAACCTACTAACCTTGGCCAAAAGGCCACGCTACGCGAACAACCTTCAACCTACTAACCTTGGCCAAAAGGCCACGCTACGCGAACAACCTTCAACCTACTAACTTTCAACCTACTAACCTTCAACCTACTAACTTTCAACCTGCTAACCTTGGCCAAAAGGCCACGCGTGCGCGTTCAACTTTCAACCTGCTAACCTTGGCCAAAAGGCCACGCGTGCGCGTTCAACCTTAAGCCACTGCTAGAGGATTTAACCATCGCAAAATTTCCCGTTGCAACCGATTTAAATCGCGATAGACTTCTTGCTTGACCCACTGACCTACGGCATCCAATGGGGTAAAAACTGCCCCTGGGTTTAAGGTCACATCTTGCCCTAAAGGTGTTAAATGATTTCCTGGTATCCGCTGTAGCACAACCATATTTGGAAAACGTTTCTGTAAGGCTTGGGTCAAGCTAATACTTTGGTCAATCTCGTCATCAGTGAATTTAATCAGTAAATTACGCTGGATTTGATAGCGTTGAGTAATCAGATAGTTAGTTTCTTGGGGTGAGGGCGTAAACTCGACCTGAAAGACAGGATTGAGGTTTAACTGTTCCACAAAGGGGATAGCACGGTCAGCGGAATAGTTGTTATAGGAAATCAAGATATTACCAGCTCGCTCTACACTGAAGAGGCTGCCAATCAACAAATGCAGTTTGCACCCCATGCTGTGGCCGATACCATAGATGGGTAGATACCGTTTCCTTAAAACATTGGTTACCTGTAAGCGATTTAGAGTAGTCTCGAAGCGATTGAGTACATCTCGTGCGATCGCAATATGGTCGAGGGTATTCACAAACGGTGTCGCAATCACTGCATACCTTTGAGCTGCTAATTTTTCCAGTAACAATCGGTAAGTTACGTGGGGTGCTGTAGCAATAAACGCCCCACCCAGGAAATGGATAATCCCGGTGGGACGATTGGGGATTAAAACCCAGTTACCAGATATCTCTTGCCAGTCCATGCTATACTGCTCTGTAAAACTGATATAACGCGGTATAATTAGCACGTTAACGTTTACTTCCTGCTTCCCACCCAAAAGTGGGTTGCGTGAGGGGTCGGCCCTACTCACTAACACAGGCTATCACCGAGAAGCCCTCGGCTACATGCTCTAAATTCACACTTGCGTTGTAATCCCTGTCCTTGACTGCACCGCAAGCGAAGCAGCTAAAAACTCGTTGTTTTAGTGGCATTTCTTGAATGTGACCACAACTAGAACAGGTTTTAGAGGATGGAAAAAACCGATCGGCAAAGACTAATTGTGAAGCGTACCACTCGGACTTATATTCCAGTTGGCTACGAATCTCATAGAAGGCAGAATCAGCAATAGCACCGGCTAACTTGTGGTTTTTCAACATACCGGAAACATTCAAGTCCTCTAAGCCGATGACAGCGTGGTTCTTGCTCAGCCAGGATGTTAGTTTATGGATGGCATCTTTCCGGATGTTAGTGACTCTTTGATGGGCTTTTGCTAGCTTCAGTTGAGTTTTATATCTGTTTTTAGAACCGATCTGTCTTCTAGATAATTCTCGTTGAAGTCGAGCTAGTTTTTTCTTAGCCCTTTTGTCGGCTCTGGGATTAGGAAAAACTGTTCCATCTGAGCAAGTGGCTAGGACTTTAACTCCGACATCAACACCTAGGTTTTCTCTAGATTTAACCGTAGGTTCCGGTTCAAACTCGTAAGCTACAGAGATATACCAGGAATCAGCAACTCGACTAATTGTGACTCGCTTAGTCTTGATTTCTGGTAAAGGTTCATAAGTGCTAACCCACCCAATAAACGGAAGTTTTAATCTTCTCCCTGAAAAGGTCATAACTTGGCCACAATTATCAATAGTGAAGCGATCATTTCTGCCTTTCTTCTTGAATCTAGGATACTTGGCTTTCCCTTGAAAAAAGCGGTTAAATGCTTCTGATAAGTGCCTGAATGCAAACTGATAAACCCTTGAACTTAAGGTATATTGCCAGGAATAGTTAGGCTTGACGTGATTGGTATAGAACTTTTTGAGCTTGTTAGTTGAAAGTTTTAGTCCCTCTTTATAAGCCTCGTTCCACATGCCTAACGCCCAATTCCAAATCCATCTTGAATAACCGGCGTGTTGAGCCATCAAGGTTTTCTGTTTGTTATTCAGTTTTAACTTGGTTTTGAAGGCTCTGAGCATAATTCGGGATCATTCTTTTCTCCGTTGTCGAGATGGTGTTTTAATCCCTTGGATAATTCCTGGATTTTCCCATCTAGCTAAAGTCCTGACTTTAACGCCTAGCAACTCAGCGGCTTCAAAGGGGTTTAATCTACTTGCTCAGCTGAGTGACCTTGACAACCTAATTATATTAGCGTGTTGTACCGTAAAATGTCAACTAAGTTTTTACTCTACTTGCGAGGGTGGGTTAGTCACACACCCTACTAACTAAAGAATCATAACTAACTCACTAAAGATTCAGCACTGACCTTAGTCAATTCTCGAATCTGCTCAATCAAATTGTTCATACCATCAATATCGAGGCGATAACTGATGGGATGGGCAATCAGTCTTGCTGTACTCTCATACAAAATGTCAATTTCAATCAAGCCATTCTCTTTTAAGGTACGACCTGTGGACACCAAATCCACAATTGCCTCCGACATCCCGGTAATCGGACCAAGTTCAACAGAACCGTAGAGCGGGATAATTTCCACTGGCAAATCCAGGTTATTGAAATATTCCCGAGCACAGTGAACAAACTTGGAGGCTACGCGACCATGAGCTGGCAAATCCAAAGGGCTTAGATAAGAGCTAGCGGCACGAACTGCCAATGACATCCGACAATAACCAAAGTGTAAGTCACCTAAGGTAGCCACTGCCGGGGTTTTTTCCCGTAGCACATCGTAACCAACTATCCCCAACTGAGCTTGACCATATTCCACGTAAACCGGTACATCTTGAGCTCGTACCAGTAGAGCTTGAGCCGTTTGACTGGGGTCTTGAATCTGGAGTTGGCGGTTGGAGGAGTCTAGGAAGGCACTAAAGTCTAAGCCAACGGATTGCAGTAGCTTGATGCTGTCTTTTAGGAGTGCGCCTTTGGGTAATGCGATGGTAATCATATGGGGAGCTTCGGGAGCTTTGGCAGGGGGTCAATTAGTTCACTGATCAGATCAACTATACCTGTAGAAGCTCAATTATAGAAGCCCGTGCTACTCAAATTATCACCAACCCGATCATGTCCTTAGGTGCGCTCTTACCATTAAGAATTAAATTCGCCACGGGTCGCACCTGTTGAATACTTATGATTCCGGGGGGTTTGTCATTAGCTATTTGTTAAACCTTTAAATCAGGAATCAGCTCTAGCACAGTTTTTTTAATGAAATCCCGCTGATAAAAGTCAGGATCAACAATCCTTCGATTCCAGACCACAATGTCTAAATCTATACAGCGCGGTCCATTTTTATTGGATTGCTTCACCCGCCCTTGGTCAATTTCGACTTGTTTAAGTTTTTGACGAAAGGTCTCAAAACAGTCTTCTGTATGAATTAAAAAGGCACCATTTAGAAAATCAGGTTGCTCAGTAAAGCCTAGGGGTTCTGTTATGTAAAAGCGAGATTCATTAACAAAATTATCAGTTTTTGATAAATTATATTTGGCTAATTTTACATTTTCATGAGGTTTAATATTAGAGCCAACACTTACTACCACTTCATAG
>NZ_JAAHFV010000342.1:0-6802 GCF_010672755.1 Moorena sp. SIO1F2 | reverse complement strand
TAGGGAACAGGGAACAGGGAACAGGGAGCAGGGAGCAGGGAGCAGGGAGCAGGGAGCAGGGAGTAGAAACCTAAGTGTATTTTATAATTATAATTAACGCTATAGAATTGTTTTAGCGATTGACCTTTGCGACCCTAAACTATTCCGATGTTGTCCTCTAAAAATTGACTACTAATAGAATAGCTAGTGTAGGTACCTGGACAAAAATAAACCTCACAGTATTAACTTGTGTAAAGTTGCCAAAAGTCCCTCTGCTTCCTACTCCCTGCTCCCTGCTCCCTGCTCCCTGCTCCCTGCTCCCTGTTCCCTGTTCCCTGTTCCCTGTTCCCTGTTCCCTAAAAGTTGTACCTCACCAAATTGAAAACCGCTATAGTGTAGCAACTCCAATACCATAGTTTGGTCAAAAAAGACAGAACCAACGGCTGGGTTTTTTGGCGAGTTTCAACGATACCTTAGCGATAGGCGTTAAATTTGAGTAGGAAATACCACCACTATGTCTAAAACTATGACCTCTGCTGTTGTGCCTAATACTCCTCCTATACCGCCAACTCAATATGAACTTCCTTGTGATGACGGTATTCCTATGGAAACGGAACGACATAAACTTCAGATGGAATTGCTGACTGACCCGTTATACCCTTGGTTAGCCCAGCGGGAGGATGGCTATTTTGGGGGTAATATGTTTCTTTATTTCAGTACAGAACAAATTAAGAATCAAGACTTCCGAGGTCCGGATGTATTTGTAGTGCTTGGAGTTCCCAAAGCCGAACGACTAAGTTGGGTAGTTTGGGAAGAAGGTAAAGCACCTGATGTGATTATTGAGCTAATTTCTGAGAGTACAGCCAACACGGATAAAACTACTAAAAAATTAGTTTATCAAGACCAAGTCAGAGTACCAGAATATTTTTGGTACGACCCGTTTAATCCAGAAGATTTTGCCGGATTTAGGTTACACAATGGCGTCTATCAGCCTTTAACTGAAGATGAACAAGGACGACTAATTAGCGAAAGGTTAGGATTAGCCTTAGTCCGTTGGCAAGGGGTTTATAAAAATAATGTTGATACTACTTGGTTACGTTGGGCTACTTTAGAGGGAATTGTGCTACCTACTGCTGAAGAGATAGCTGTGCAAGCTCAACAAGAAGCAGCTCAAGCTCAACAAGAAGCTATCCAAGCTCAACAACAAGCCGCTCAAGCTCAACAAGAAGCAGCTCAAGCTCAACAAGAAGCTACCCAAGCTCAACAAGAAGCTACCCAAGCTCAACAAGAAGCTACCCAAGCTCAACAACGAGCTGAGCAACTGGCTGCTCGTTTACGAGCCATGGGTGTGGATCCTGATCAAGTTTGAAGCGATCGCATAAGCGCGGAAGCTGAGGCCGTAGGCCACGCTACGCGTTCGCGTAGCGTCGGCTTTGCCGAAACGCTTCATCGCGAACGGATTGGTGTAAGCATTTAGCGGTCAGCGGTCAGCGGTTGGCCAGTGGCTGACCGCTGATAACTGATATAGTAATCAGTATTAGTTATGTTATTTAGGAAAGGGAGTAGGGAGTAGGGAGTAGGGAGTAGGGAGTAGGGAGTAGGGAGTAGGGAGTAGGGAGTAGGGAGTAGGGAGTAGGGAGATGAAACTTGAAGGTATATTATAAGTATAAATAATTATAATTGACCCTATATAGTTATTTAGTGTGTTGTTTTTTGCGATTGACCTTGGCCAAAGGCCTCAGCTTCCGCGCTTATGCGATCGCGTTTTTGATTCTCAGAGGGCGATGCATCTAGCAACTGGGTTTCTAATCAATCACTTGGTTAGACAGCACCGGTGGCACCAGTATCAATCAGTAGCGTTGCTAACTATTATTCCGGAAAGTACTCAAAAATCTTGTACTCTGCTATCTTCCATTCTCCCTCTTCCTGTTGAAGGGTGTAGCGAATTACGCTGGTATCAAAGGCAGTGTGTTTATCCCTACTGGGTTTACCATTGACGTAGAGAGTACGGTCTTCACTGATCGTTACTTCAATGGTGGCGCGATCGCCACTAGGAACAAATTTATTAACCCTATCAATACTTTGGACGCCATAGGTATAGTAAGCGTTATTGTTCTCTAGCCAATCTACTGAACTTTCTGTATTATCGGTTCTTCTGATGTTATCCCTGTAGGCTTTGCCTGTAAGAACCTTGCTTCCTAGTTGCCGATTGAAGGGAGGAGCAAAGATTTCACGCTTGGCCTTTTGCCAGCTGCGAATCACGTTGACAGCGTCTTGCTCAGACAACGAGGATTCTGGGAGAGTGTAAGACTGATTCGGAGGTAGGTTAACGGGGGGATCAACCCTCTGAAAATCCGAACTGGGAGGGTATGGTACAATCGGAGGAGGTAGCAACGTTGGTGGGGATGGAGGGAGCCCTTGAAAGTTTCCACCACTCGCAATTTTGTTATCAACAGGGGAAGGTTGAATCAGGTTAAAAATGTAATGGTTTTGTTCGGGTAACTCGAAATTCCCTTCTAATTTCCCTAAACCCCACACCCTAAACCCCTTATCCTGTTTTATTTTTAGCTTTGTTTTCTCCCCTTTAGATGACGAAGGTTTAGATGACGAAAGTTGGGGTACCTCGGGGATGGTTTGGCTGCTGGTTCTGGTAATTATTAGCCAGATCAGGATTAAGAAAGCGATGATGCCACCTGTAATTACTAGTTTTTGCCATTTTTTAATTTGCCATTCTTTAAACCGTGTAATTTTCTGAAGTCGAGCTAATACTCCCACAGCAGTAGGGGTGGGAGTATCGGCTTTTGTGGTATCTTTTGGAGAGGAAGTAACAGGCTCTTTATAAGACTCTTGAGAGGAGTTATTGTTTTCTCTATTTGGTGGGGTGGGGGCATCGGCTTTTATGGTATCTTCAGGAGAGGAAGTGACAGACTCTTTAGAAGGCTCTTCTGAGGAGTTAATGTTTTTTCCATTTGGTGGCGTGGAGGAATCGGTTTTTATGGTATCTTTTGGATAGAAACTGACAAACTCTTGAGAAGACTCTTGAGAGGAGTTAATGTTTTCTTTATTTGGTGGGGTGGGGGAATAGGCTTTTCTGGTCTCTTCAGTAGAGGAACTGAAAGACTCTTGATAAGACTCTTCTGAGGGGTTAATATTTTCTATATTTGGTGAACAAAGTATGAGTGTTTCATTCGGCTGAATACCTGCATCCTCAAAGGTTAAATTAACGTCTAGTTCTTGGTTAGTTCTTTCCAAAAAAAATTTGCACTGTTGCTTTTCTGGTAATCCTAAAAGCATCTTTAGTGCTTCACGATATTTGCTTAACCTTGAATTAGGTACAACCTTACGAGTCTCCTCAGCACTACCGTCATAGTTTCTAAAAATTACTTCCATTTTGCCTATTTAAGACTTTCGATACTGTTTACCAGTGGGGTGCATCTCCTAAAAGCTGTTTGACCTGGTGGTGCGTTACGGGGAGCAACCTAACCCTGGAGAAGAGGGGGCTCCCTAACGCAGCCTAAGCAATATTGTCTAACAAAACTTAATGGATACAGCCTCTTTCCGCTGCTCCCTGCTCCCTGCTCCCTTTGGCCACTATATAATCTCGTCCTCTTGATTGATAATCCTTGGCTCACCACTAAAATCAGGCTCCTGATTTTTTTCACTGGATGGTAGACTCATCTGCTCTTCAAAATCGAGAGCGCTTTTGCTATTGTATCGTGTAGGTTCTAATCTATTGAGACTGTTGCCAGCATCCTCTAGAGAAACACTTGGAATTTCGTTCTCTAAACGATTTATTTGTTCATTAAAATAGTCCCTTTCCTCTTGCTCAACATCTGAATTAGCAATAATTTTTGATCTTTGTTCGTAGAGTTTATTAAGTTCCTCATATTGAGCTTTATTTCTTATTGAAGACATTGCTAATTGCTGCTGACGCTCCTTGTTTCTGACTTCAATTTTATCTAATTCTTCATTTATTTTTGCCCTTTGTAATTTGGCCTTAGCTTCATCAAAAGACTTTTCTTTTTCAGTGCGAAGACGAGATACATGTATGATGTTAATGTCTAGACCATATTGCTCAACCACACTTTCCCTTGCCCACTGGTTCATGTGGTGCTTTATAGTATCCAAATGTTTGATGTCTTTATATCTGAGCAATTCACTGTCAGCAGTTTTTAAATAAGCTGTGACACTCTTTTCAATTGATATTTTGATATCATTCATTCCACAAATTTTATTTTCTATAACGCGAATTCTCTGATTAATTTTATCAAGTTTTTCTCTATTCTCTTCTACACCGGATTCAATAACCTTAGGGTATTGTTTTTTGAGTTCGTCATATTCTTGTTTTAACTCTTTCTGGGATTCTCCCATCCATTGGAATGCCGATTGAAATGTATACCAGCTACCTTGCTCAATAGATAAAATTTTGAAATCTCCCTGGAACGTAACAGATTCTCCACCCGTTAAAGAAGGTACTTCACATTCAAAAGAGCCTACCATCCCGATTAATCTCTTCATATAATCCATAATCTCGGTTTCTTCAGGAATAAAATCAACTCTAATAATTTTTGCTCCAAATTGCTCTTCTAAGGCTTGCGTAATTTCATCTTTTAGTTCTTGTTCAACGGATTTTTTACCACTTTTAGGTTCATAGAAACCCATATAGAATCGTTCCGCTTCAATAGTGCGTATAATTCCCCTGGTAGTCCTATTAATCGTTTCTTTGATTAACTCTTTAATGTCATCAACGGTTTTATTAAGATAATCTTCAATTTTTTTAAGGCTAATAAATTTAAGATAAACAGTCGTACTTAGGTTAACTTTTATGCTAGAAACATTAGTAGAAAATTCGGATTTATCATCTTTTATTTCTAAGTTTTCTAATAGTTTACTATGCTCCTGCTTCGGAACAGAGACAATGTGTTTAATTCGATAACCAATAGATTCAGCTTCAATTTGCATTGCTTGCCGAATCGCTTCAGCTTCTTGACTAAAATCGCACAATATATCTGCATAATTTTTATCAAGGAGTAACGGTTTAACAATTTTTTCTAGCTTGGTCTCTACCCAACCATGCAAGTTAGGAGATTGTGCAGAAATATATCGTCTAAAATCTTGAGAAAGCATCTGGAGGTTATTTTCAACATATACCGAACCTGCATATTTTTGTACTTTGCACTCAACTGGATACTGTATTTCTACAAGCTCTTTAGGAAGTAAAGATGAAGAAACGGTTTTACTGTTGATAAATAAGTATCCAACTCGAAGACCTTGCTTATCCAGGATACTATTTAAGTGATTAACTAATTCGTGTCTAACCGTATCTTTCAATTCATAGTAAAACTGACTAATAGTAGTATTTTCCCGTAAGGATTTTTGTATTTCTAGTTTAGTAAGGTTGGTTAGAAAGTTCCAACAGTCATAATCCAGATTCGATGTCGCTTTTACTGGATCATCAACAATTAGTTCAGTTTCAACCTCAAGGTCTAATAGATTATCATAATCTTTAACGTATACGGGGATTTCTTTCAGTCCAATTTTTACAGGTTCGAGCTGTTTCCTATTCTTTAGAGACAATCTGACATCAAGCTTTAGCCCAATCTCCTCTGCCGCTTTTGTTTTTAACTCATTCTGTAACCAATGTACTTGACTATAGTAATTATCGATGAATTCAGCAGCTCGCTCATCCGTTAGTTCAAACACCCATCTTTTTATTCTTTTATCAAATTCATAACCAGGAGAATTATCACCACCAAGAGCTTGGGCAACCTTCTCCTTCTCCCCAGGCAGGCAACTAGCACGATACGCCACAGAGATAGGGAGTTTACGGTCTTTAGCAAAATCGGTCACCTCTACGGTAATTTCTGTCGGTTCAATTTTGATAGGTTCTAGCTGTTTACTATTCTCTACAGACAGTCTGACATCAAGGTTTAGACCAATCTCCTCTGCCGCTTTTGTTTTTAACTCAGTCTGTAACCACTTTACTTGACTATAGTAATTATCGATGAATTCAGCAGCTCGCTCATCCGTTAGTTGAAACACCCATCCTTTTATTCTTTTATCAAGTTCATCACCAGGAGAATTATCGCCACAAAGAGCTAGGGCAACCTGCTCCTCCTTCCCAAAGGGACAACTAGCGCGATAATCTAGCGAGATACCAAGTTTACGGTTTCTGGCAAAGTCTGTCACTTCAATAAGAAGATCCCTAGATTCAGCAAAACTTGAGGCATTATTAGTGTTATAAACTAGGTAATATACAATATTATTTCCAATAAAAATAGGAATACGACTCAAAAAACATTTTTTATTTTTATCAAAAATAATGACTATTTCATCATAATTAGCTTTATACTTAGCCGATGCTTCTGCTTTGTCTATCTGACGAATAATTTGATCTAAAGGATGTAGTTTTTCCATCTTAATCTCCAAATGTTAGTATTTATTAACCTACTTTAATCACTCTAAGACCTAGCAGAAGAATGCTTCTTTTGCAGAGTATTAAACTTTTTTTTGACTTTTCTGACTATATTGCGGTTAATAGTTGCTTCTTTTCTAAGTTTTATATTACCTTGCTTTTCCGCTTTTTGACTTTCTTCAAAATAATATTCTGCCAATAAAATCAAAGATTCTAACAGTTCTTTTTGTTGATAAATATCAGTACTAACAATAATTTTTTCCATTAACTTATCAAATACCTCAGATGCTTCTGGGCTATGCTCTTTTTTATCCAATCCTGCCAGAATAAGCAACTTATTATCTGGATTCAAAATTGTAAACCAATCTACAATTAATAGAACTAATCAGTTTATTAATTGAAATCGGA
>NZ_JAAHFV010000341.1:4135-6822 GCF_010672755.1 Moorena sp. SIO1F2 | reverse complement strand
AGTAGGGAGTAGGGAGTAGGGAGTAGGGAGTAGGGAGTAGGGAGTAGGGGTAATATCATTATTATCAACATAGCAATAAGTACGATAACAATGAGCAAAACTATCTTTAACTATACCTAATTATTGAAAACTACTTGTTCTCTATCCTATCTCGCCAGACTTCCCAGACTTCCCAGACTTCCCACACTTGGTACACTCTTATCACTGCTCCCTACTCCCTACTCCCTGCTCCCTAAAACCCAGAAATTTGTACCTCACCGAATTGCAAACCGCTGTAATGACCAATCAACAATCAATAATCTACAAAGTAGGAGGTAGTTTACCTCAAGATGAACCCACTTATGTCACCCGAAAAGCTGATCACGATCTTTTTCAGGCATTGATGGCTGGGGAGTTTTGTTATGTGCTCAATTCCCGACAGATGGGGAAGTCCAGTTTGCGGGTGCGAACCATGGAAAAGCTCACAAAGGCGGGAGTAGCTTGTGCCTCTATTGATGTTACCAGGATTGGCAATGACGTAACCTCCGAGAAGTGGTATGGCAGTTTGATTAGAAGTCTTGCCAAGAGTTTTGAATTAAAGGGAAAAGTCCAGGTAATTCCTTGGTTAAAAGAGCGTGATAGATTCTCGCCAGTGCAGTGGTTAGATGAGTTTATTGAGTCGGTTATCCTAAACGAACTAAGTCAACCGATTGTTATTTTTCTGGATGAGATTGATAGTATTATTAAAGTTAAGTTTAAAGATGATTTCTTTGCGTTAATTAGAGCCTGTTACAATCAACGAGCCGAAAATCCAGCTTACAATCGTCTAAGGTTTTGTTTACTGGGGGTGGCAACTGCCGCAGATTTAATTCAGGATAAACAGCGGACTCCGTTTAATATTGGTCGAGATATTCGGTTGACTGGGTTTACCTTTGAGGAGGCCAAACAGCCTTTGGTTCCGGGTTTGGAAGGTAAAGTTAATAATCCTGAACAGGTCTTAGGTGAGATAGTAGACTGGACGGGGGGACAACCGTTTCTTACCCAGCGCGTGTGTCGTTTGGTGGTCGAGACTTCGGAATCGGGCAATAGTCTTTCCCTAGACCAGATAGTGCGTAGGCAGATCATTGACAATTGGGAAGCCCAGGATGAACAGGAGCATTTGAAGACTATACGCGATCGCATTCTCAGGAATGAGCAACGGGCTGGGATGCTGTTGGGTTTGTATCAGCAAGTGTTGGATCACGGGTGTATAGCTGCTGATGGCAGTGAGGAACAGACGGAGTTAAGGCTATCGGGGCTGGTAGTTGAGCGCCATGGTTGTTTAAAGGTTAACAACCGGATTTATGGTGAGGTTTTCAATTCCGATTGGGTCAATCAAGAATTGGCTAGACTGCGCCCCTACTCTGAGGCGTTTACCGCTTGGCTTGATTCTGGGTGTAAGGATGAGTCTCGATTGTTGCGGGGGGGAGCATTAGACCAGGCGGAACAATGGTCGAAGGGAAAAGCCTTAAGCGATTTGGATTCCCAGTTCTTAAGAGCTAGTCAGGTTTTAGATAAGCGAGAAGTGCAAAAGGCTTTGGCAGCTGAGAAAGAGGCTAGTGAGATATTAGCCAAGGCCAAACAGGAAGCGGAAGCGTTGTTAGCAGAAGCCAAATTATTGACACGACTAGAACGGAAAGCCCTCGGTATTTTACGACAGTTACCGGATAATAATGTTTACTACGGCACCAATACAACAGGGGAAACCCTTTTGTACCAGGCCATGGAGAATGGGCAAGATCTATTCAATATAGTAACAGATGGTCGCCCCCTGGAGCAATATCCTGCTACTAGTCCTATAAATGTCCTCCACCAGAGTATTAGTCAATTTCGAAAAGGGGCTGTGCTCACCGGGCATCAGGACTGGGTAGATAGTGTAGCCTTCAGCCCGGATGGACAGAGGCTGGCCACTGCTTCAGGGGACAACACTGCCAGAATTTGGGACAACCAGGGCAATGAAATTGCCGTGCTCACCGGGCATCAGGACTGGGTAGATAGTGTAGCCTTCAGCCCGGATGGACAGAGGCTGGCCACTGCTTCAGCAGACGGCACTGCCAGAATTTGGGATAACCAGGGCAATCAAATCGCCGTGCTCAGCGGGCATCAGGACAGGGTAACGGATGTAGCCTTCAGCCCGGATGGACAGAGGCTGGCCACTGCTTCAGCAGACGGCACCGCCAGAATTTGGGACTTACAGGGCAATCAAATCGCCGTGCTCAGCGGGCATCAGGACAGGGTAACGGATGTAGCCTTCAGCCCGGATGGACAGAGGCTGGCCACTGCTTCAGCAGACGGCACTGCCAGAATTTGGGACAACCAGGGCAATGAAATCGCCGTGCTCACCGGGCATCAGTCTAGGGTATTAAGTGTAGCCTTCAGCCCGGATGGACAGAGGCTGGCCACTGCTTCAGCAGACGGCACCGCCAGAATTTGGGACAACCAGGGCAATGAAATCGCCGTGCTCAGCGGGCATCAGTCTAGGGTATTAAGTGTAGCCTTCAGCCCGGATGGACAGAGGCTGGCCACTGCTTCAGCAGAGGGCACCGCCAGAATTTGGGACAACCAGGGCAATGAAATCGCCGTGCTCACCGGGCATCAGGACTCGGTATTAAGTGTAGCCTTCAGCCCGGATGGACAGAGGCTGGCCACTGCTTCATCGGACCACACCG
>NZ_JAAHFV010000341.1:0-4035 GCF_010672755.1 Moorena sp. SIO1F2 | reverse complement strand
ACCGCCAGAATTTGGGACAACCAGGGCAATGAAATCGCCGTGCTCACCGGGCATCAGGACTCGGTATTAAGTGTAGCCTTCAGCCCGGATGGACAGAGGCTGGCCACTGCTTCATCGGACCACACCGCCAGAATTTGGGACAACCAGGGCAATGAAATCGCCGTGCTCACCGGGCATCAGTCTAGGGTATTAAGTGTAGCCTTCAGCCCGGATGGACAGAGGCTGGCCACGGCATCATGGGACCACACCGCCAGAATTTGGGACAACCAGGGCAATCAAATCGCCGTGCTCACCGGGCATCAGAACTGGGTATTTAGTGTAGCCTTCAGCCCGGATGGACAGAGGCTGGCCACTGCTTCATCGGACCACACCGCCAGAATTTGGGACAACCAGGGCAATGAAATCGCCGTGCTCACCGGGCATCAATCCAGGGTATTTAGTGTAGCCTTCAGCCCGGATGGACAGAGGCTGGCCACTGCTTCAGCAGACAAAACCGCCAGAATTTGGGACAACCAGGGCAATGAAATCGCCGTGCTCACCGGGCATCAGGACTCGGTATTAAGTGTAGCCTTCAGCCCGGATGGACAGAGGCTGGCCACTGCTTCATCGGACCACACCGCCAGAATTTGGGACAACCAGGGCAATGAAATCGCCGTGCTCACCGGGCATCAGGACAGGGTAACAAGTGTAGCCTTCAGCCCGGATGGACAGAGGCTGGCCATGGCTTCAGATGACAACACCGCCAGAATTTGGGACAACCAGAGCAATGAAATTGCCGTGCTCACCGGGCATCAGTCTAGGGTATTTAGTGTAGCCTTCAGCCCGGATGGACAGAGGCTGGCCACGGCTTCATTTGACAACACCGCCAGAATTTGGGACAACCAGGGCAATGAAATCGCCGTGCTCACCGGGCATCAGTCTAGGGTATTAAGTGTAGCCTTCAGCCCGGATGGACAGAGGCTGGCCACGGCTTCATTTGACAACACCGCCAGAATTTGGGACAAAAAGGGCAATCAATTAGCCGTACTCACCGGGCATCAGAACTGGGTATTAAGTGTAGCATTCAGCCCTGATGGAAAGACCCTGGCCACTGCTTCAGCAGACGGCACTGCCAGAATTTGGAAGGTGGAAAGTTTAGGTGAGCTGCTAGCTAGGGGCTGTGAATTGCTGGAAGATTACTTTGTTAGGAATCCTGGAGCTAAAGAGAAGTTAACAGTATGTCAGGAAGAGGGAATCGGGAATCGGGAATCGGGAGTCGGGAGTCGGGAATCGGTTCAACGTTGAGGTTCAGAGGTTCAATGTTGAGGTTCAGAGGCTCGCTCACAACTGATCAATGTCATCCACACTCAACCCAGTATATTGAGCAATATCCTTCAGGGATAACCCTGCTGCCTTCATCTGTTTAGCAATCTTTTGTATACCTGCTTGTTCACCTTCTTGTCTACCTTGTTCAAGACCTTCTTGTCTACCTTGTTCAAGACCCTGTTCAAGACCTTCCTGAATCAAGGTTTGATTAACACTGTACATATCCCGGTACACCTTCAGACTATCCTGGTACAGGGCTTGCTCTTCAGAGGAGAAATTGGCAATTTCGGCCACCTCAAATAGCTGGGCAAACACATTCCCTTGCAACGGTTCAGGGGGAGCATTACAGCTTGCGAGATGCCTCAATAAAAATAACCACTTATCAAAATGGGTGTCTAGTTGATCAACAGATTTAGTAAATTTTGGTAGTTCCACATAGATGAATTTCAACTTATCGTAGAACACTTCACACCGCTGATTTTTTAGCTCTACCACATGCAACAGTTCTGAATCCTGCTTATGGTCATCAAAACAAAAATCCAGAATACCGACAGTGTAGACTGCCGTTAGCTTATAATTCCAATTTCCCTGTTGCGCCTGTTCTTGGATGGGGAAAGTGGCATAGTAAACACTGCGGTCTTTGAAGAACGTTTGTTTTGCCTTTTGCATTTCCACAATGAAGCGTTCACCGCTTGTGCTCTGGCAATAAATATCAAAAATTGCTCTTCTGTCTACTAAGGTGTTACCCAGGAACTCTGGATTCTTAATGGTGACATCCTGAATCTGATGGTGAGGAGGCAACAGCGTATTCAAGAAATCAATCAACAGTGCCTTATTTGGCTCAGTACCAAAGACGCGCTTAAAACCGAAATCCGTGAGCAGATCAATATATTTATCTGGCAAGGGGAAAACCATATCAAACGTTCATATCAATAAGAAGGTATTTTTATTAGCTTTAATTTCGTCTATCTCCCTATTTCTGGATTGGCTGCATCTTTTTGATTTTACTAAAAAACTATGCAGCTGTTGCCCCTATTGCCTATTGGGGTGCATCTCACCTTTGCTGTTTGAACCGTTGGGTGGAACGGGCATCAGTCGTGGAACAGGCTTCCAGCCTGTGGCAATTTTCGGAAGGGCGTTCCAACACTTTGTGGAACAGGCTTCCAGCCTGTGGCAATTTTCGGAAGGGCTATCCCAACACTACGAGGCAGAAAATCAGTGCGAGCCCGTCCCAACACACCCTACGGCTGTCAAGAAATTACAGACCGTTCCCACAAAAATTTTCTTTCAGACTCTTTAATCGGTACATCATTAATACTAGCTTCCCGTCTCTTCATTAAACCATTTTCCGCAAATTCCCAATTTTCATTGCCATAAGCACGATACCAAAACCCAGAATCATCATGCCATTCATATTCAAAGCAAACTGAGATGCGATTATCCATAAAACTCCAAAGTCGTTTTCTCAGGCGATAATCTAATTCTTTTGCCCATTTGCGCTTCAGAAACGCAATAATTTCCTCTCGACCACTAATAAATTCGGCACGATTGCGCCATTCCGAATCAATGGTATAAGCGAGAGCAACTTTCTCGGGATTGCGGGTATTCCAGGCATCTTCAGCAGCTTGAACCTTAGCGGTTGCACTTTCTAAGGTAAAAGGAGGTAGGGGTGGTTTAGTTTCCATAGATAGATAGCGGTTTTAAATTTGGTGAGGTACAAATTATAGGCTTTTAGGGAACAGGGAACAGGGAACAGGGAACAGGGAGTAGGGAGTAGGGAGTAGGGAGTAGGTAAGAGGGAAAACAATCCTGTGTACCTGATAGTTATGAAAAACGCTGATAGCTTATAGCTTTTCGCGTAGCGTGGGCGTAGCGCATTAGCTTAATTATTATAGCGGTTTTTAGTCTAATGAGGTACACATAATTTTTGGCCTGTTCCCTCTTCCCCTCCTGGGAGGGGTTAGGGGTGGGTTACTCTTTTCTCTTCCCTATTCCCTGTTCCCTGTTCCCTGTTCCCTAAAACCAGAAACTCTGTACCTAACCAAATTGAAAACCGCTATAACAAACTCTAAACAAGACAGGCTTGGAAATCCTGACGAAATTGGTTTTCATCAAGATTGCGACCAATAAAGACTAACTCATTTTTTCTGGTTTCGTCTGGTTTCCAAGCACGGTCGGGACGACCCTCAAAAATCATATGTACTCCCTGGAAGACAAATCGATTCTCTTCTCCCATCACATTAAGAATACCTTTCATTCTGAAAATATTTTGCCCTTGGCTCTGTAATAATTCCCTTAGCCATGTGTTTAATTTTTCCAAATCTACTGCTCCTGATTCTACAATGGCAAAGGAAAAAACGGATTCATCATGTTCATGAGCATCTTCTCCTAACAAGTCCGGGTCAATGTCTAGAGCTTGTTTAAGGTCAAAAGCCCGCACCCCTAACACTGAATCCATTTCAACGTCTGAGTTTTGGGTACGATAAATTTTCACTAAACCATTCATGGCTTTGATTTTTTGCTCTAACTCCTCTAGTTGTTGAGGGTCTACTAAATCAATTTTATTGAGCAAAATCACATTAGCGAAAGCAATTTGTTCCTGGGCTTCATCACTATCCCAGTGCTCTAAAATATGCTTAGCATCAACTACCGTTACCACGGCATCAAGGTCTAACTGGGTTTGAATCTCTTCATCCACAAAAAAGGTTTGAATTACCGGGGCAGGATCAA